>JASEHB010000651.1 GCA_030018745.1 Desulfatibacillaceae bacterium
GTATGCCTTCACCCCTCTATCCTTGCCAGTGCACAAATATTGGCGCGTGAATTATGCGGGATAGCCCGCTGTCGGGCCAAGGCCGCAGAGCAAAATTCAACGCCCTACATTTTTTACAGCTCCATAACGATACTACTTGCGTTCCAGATAAACAGAGAGGGTCTCCAGCAGTTGGGGCACATCAAAGGGCTTGGGCAAAAAGCCGTCAAAGCCTTCCGCCAGAAGCGCCCTTTTCTGATTTTCCGCAGCATAGCCCGTAAGGGCAAGGCAGGGCGGGCTGCCCTGGGGGTGCTGTTTTTTTATGCGGAGCATGGCCTCAACACCGTCCATGCCCGGCAGGCTGACATCCATGAGAATGAGATCCGGCGGATTCTTCCCGGTTATTTCAACAGCCTTCTCGCCATCCTCAACCGCCTCAACCGTGCAGACAAAAACCATTTCCAGCAAATCTTTTAAAAGCTGCCGGTTAGGCTCGTTATCCTCAACCACCATAACCCTTTTGGGAGATTCCATAATATTTCCCGCCCTGATTGCATCAAACAAAAGTTGGTGTTTTTATTTTTTTTCCCGAACCGATTTATTTTTGAGATAAGTTCTTGTTCAGGCAGGGGGTTAAGGCCTTTTATCAGGCGCCAATGGGAATTCTCACCACAAAGCGGCTCCCCTTGCCCAGCCCTTCGCTTTCCATCCAGATGCGGCCCCCGTGCATTACAACAAAACGCCGGGCCAAGGGAAGGCCAAGCCCGGACCCGGAAGGCTTTTTCATGGAGCTGTTCCGAACCTGATAAAACTCGTCAAAAATTCTTTCCTGATCCTCCTTGCCAATGCCATAGCCCGAATCCTGCACAAATATTTCCAACCAGGGCTTTTTTAGCCCGGCCTTCCCTGCTGGCTTGCCGACAGCAGACAAAACAGGGCTGCCATCCGGGTCTATATCGCCATGGGGCAGAAGCTGCGCGCCCAACTGAATTGCCCCGCCATCAGGCGTGAATTTGACCGCATTGGACAAAAGGTTGTAGACAACTGTTTTCAGCTTGGTTTCATCTGCAATTATTTCAAGGTCTTTAAGTTCTTCATCAATGGAAACATCAATGGTGATGGAGTGCTTGAACGCCTTTTCCTTGACCATTTTCAGCATGGATGCGGTGAGATCAAAAAGGTTTAAGGGGGAGAGGTTTAACTCATCGCGGCCCATTTCAGCGCGGGAAAGATCCAGAATTTCGTCAATGAGGTCCAAAAGCCGCTTGCCGCTGTCAAAAATGTCTTGAACATGCTCCTTCTGCTTGCTGTTGAGTTCGCCGAAGTATTCCCCCAACAGAACCTGGGCAAAACCTATGATGGGGTTTAAGGGGGTTCTCAACTCGTGGTTCATGCTCACCAGAAAATCTGTTTTTGCTTCCTGGGCATGGGCAAGGGCAAGGGTGAAGTCATCTATCTGGCGGCCAAGCTGATCATTTACCTCCACAAGGTCCTGGTTCCACTCCAAAGCAGCCTTGTACTTCAGGGACTGGCCTAAAGCAGCGCCTATGTCCGCCCCTGCGCGGGAGAGAAAATCAATCACATCGTAAGCAAGCTCGGTGTCCGGCGCCATAACGCCATGCAGAACACCCACCAGCTTCAACTCACCATCCACAAGCGGTATGCAAACATCGCCGTGCTGGGGCAGGCCGTTTTCGCCCCCCATATGCC
>JASEHB010000652.1:0-1406 GCA_030018745.1 Desulfatibacillaceae bacterium
GCCGGAATTGGGCCTGATAAGGGGCGATGCGTAAAAAAATGCGGTCTTTATTTTCCTTTAAGTTGCTGATAGAAAATAGAAGATAAAGTGGTGAGGATAGCGCAAGGACAAGAAAAAGCCATTAACGGATATTGTTGAATTTGCCATGAAATTTCTTTCTTCGCAGCTTGTGGTTCTGGCGCGCGGCATAAACAGGAACAGCAACACCCGGCTTTTGGCGGGTTTTGTGTTGCTGCTGCTTTTTTTTGTTATTTCCTACAGCGTGCTTTTTCATGTTCTCATGGCCTTTGAGGGGCAGGATTATTCCTGGATAACAGGGTTTTACTGGACCCTTACCGTAATGAGCACCCTTGGTTTTGGCGATATCACCTTTGTCAGCGATATAGGAAAAATTTTTTCCATGGTGGTTCTTTTAAGCGGCGTCATCTTTTTGTTGGTTATGCTGCCTTTTACCTTTATCCAATTTTTCTATGCCCCCTGGTTGGAGGCCCAGAACAAGGCCCGCGCTCCGCGCATGGTGCCGGAAAGCCTTTCGGGCCATGTGATCCTGACACATTTTGATGCAGTTGCCGTAAGCGTTGTGGAAAGGCTCAACCAATACGGAATCCCCTATGTGATTCTTGTTTCGGATTTGGGCAGAGCCTTGGAAATTCATGACATGGGATACCGGGTGGTGGTGGGCGAGATGGATGACCCGCAGACCTACCTGCGCCTGCGGGTTCACCATGCGAGCCTTGTGGCTGTGTTGAATGATTCAATTTCCGCCACCAACATTGTTTTCAGCATCCGCGAGGTCTGCGACCAGGTTCTTGTTGTTGCCAATGCCGATGTTGATGACTCTTTGGACATCCTCAACATGGCAGGCAGCACTCATGTTTTCCAGTTCACCAAAATGCTTGGCCAGGCCCTTGCCAGGCGGGTTCTTGGCCTGGAGATGAATGCCAATGTGATTGGCCGCTTCGAGGAGCTTCTCATTGCCGAAGCTCCATGTATGAGAACACCGCTCCAGGGCCTTACCCTTGCCCAAAGCCGCCTGCGGGAAAAATGCGGCGTCACGGTGGTGGGAATGTGGCAACAGGGCCAGTTTCTGCATCCCGGCCCCGGCACGCGCATGGGTGAGTCCACGGTTCTGGTTCTGGCAGGCACCGAGGAGCAGCTTGGTGAATACGACCGGCTAATGGGATACAAAATAGGCCCGGAAGAAGTCCAGGGGCCGGTGCTGGTTCTTGGGGGAGGCCGGGTGGGCAAATCCGTGGCCAAAACCCTTGAAAACCGGGGCATGGAATATGTTGTGGTGGAAAAGCGCGCCAGCGTTGGCTCTGAAGACGCTCACTTCATACACGGCAGCGCGGATGACCTGGACATTCTCATTGCTGCGGGCATCCGGCAGACACCTTCCATAATCA
>JASEHB010000652.1:1416-1687 GCA_030018745.1 Desulfatibacillaceae bacterium
ATAACCACCCATGATGACAACCTTAACATTTATCTGACAATCTATTGCCGCCAGTTGAGGCCCGATGTCCAGATAATCAGCCGCGCCAGCCTGGACCGCAACATCAACACCCTGCACAGGGCAGGGGCCAACCTTGTCATGTCCTTCAGCTCCTTGTGCGCCTCCACCCTGCTTAACCTTTTGCAGCCCGGCAAGCTTCTTATGCTTTCGGAAGGGCTTAACATGTTCAGGGTTACCCTTGGCCGCAAGCTGGAAAACAAGGCCATTGTTG
>JASEHB010000653.1 GCA_030018745.1 Desulfatibacillaceae bacterium
GCAAACTGCAAAAGCCGCTGGTTTTCCGGCTTCTTCTCCACCCTTGCGGCAAAGGTCAGGGCCAGGGCGTCTGCGCTGTCAGGGCTTGCCAGCCCGCGGGATTTCATGTCGGACTTTTTTTCAAGAACAAAGCGCTGCCTTGCGTCAAAGGAGTATTCCGGCCCGGCCAGGTCCGCGCAAAGCTGGTCATCATCGGGCAGGCAGCCGCCAGCATTTATCCAGTCGCGCATCTTTGCCCACATTTCCGCGCGCAGGTTGGTGTAAAGCTCCTCCCGGCAGGCCCGCGAGCCTGCGTTCACCTCAATGGGGCTGCGGTTTATGCTTTTAAGGTAGTCAACAACGCCTGCTCCTATGCCCACCGCGTCAATCAAAACAGCATCGGCCTTGTGCTTGTCCTCGTAAAAGGCCACCATGCGGGCCAGGTCCACGGTGTCCATCTCGCGAAAGCGCACAAGCTCGATTATGGCAAGGCCCTGGCGAGCGCAGATGACGCTCTGGTCATCCCCAAAGCGGGCCACATCCACGCCAAGCACAAGGGGAGCGTGGGCTATTGTGGATGGATGAACCGTGCGGCCGCGGGCCTGCTCAATGGCATCTATGGGCACAAACTGGGTGGCGCTGGCGCGGGGGAATTCGCCCCTCACACGGATTCGCACAAAGTCGCTGTCTTGCCCAAAATCATCTATCCACTGGCTTATCTGGGTTTTATCTGCCAGGGCGCTGTTGCGGGAATCCACCTGGCGGGTTGTCCAGCGGTGGCGGAAGCGGCCAAAGCATTCCCGAAAGCGGCCCGTGTTGCGGGTGGGGTTGCCGAATGCCAGCCACAGCGCGCCTGGGGTTGTCATGGCGCCCTCGGTCACATCCCATATTTCATCCGGGATTATGGATGCCTCGTCATAGAGGATGCACACATGGCGCTCGTGGGTTCCGGCAAAGGCTTCAGGCTTTTCCCGCACCCAGGGGATGGCGGCTGCAAACCAGGTTTCCGGGTGGGCCTTCAGGTAAAACTTGGTGGCTGTCCAGCAGAAATGGGGTTTTACGGTGGAGAGCTTGTGCCACTTGGAAAGCTCGCGCCAGGTTTTTGTGGCAAGCTGGGGCCTTGTGTTGGCCGTGACAACCACCTGGGGATGGGGCCTTGTGCATACAAACCAAAGTATGACCCAGGCCATGAGCGCGGTTTTGCCCACCCCGTGGCCGCTTGCCACAGCCACCCGCAGGGCCTTGTCCTGGCAGGATGCCTGCCCCAGCAGAGAGAGGATTTCGCTCTGCCAGGCATCCGGGCCAAAGGCGCCTGCAAGCTGGCCCTTGCCCCACAAAAAGCTTTGGGCCACAAAGGCGGCAGGGTCATCCTTGAAATGCAGGTTTTGGGCGACAATGTCTTGTTCCAAGAAAGCCTCCGTTGGGAGGCAAGTTAGCACGGGGCTTTGCTGGCTTTAACGCAGATGGGGCGGCAACGGGAGGAAAAGGAGGCCGGGATGGGTGCATTTTGCCATCTTGACGGGCACCCGGCCTGTCAAAAAAAAAAAGGATATTTATATTCAAAAAACCCTTTGTCTGTCGTCTGTCTTTTTGTTGGGCTACGCAAATCCGGAAAGGGCCGAGAGTTTTTCGGAAATGTTCCAGGCCGGATTTGCTGGCCCAACCTACAAGCCTGACAAGCGCTTTTTATAGGTCATCAGGAT
>JASEHB010000654.1 GCA_030018745.1 Desulfatibacillaceae bacterium
GGCGTGTTTAAAAGAATATCCACAAACAAGTGAAGAACAAATACAAGAGTGTATTAATTTAAAAATGAATAAATTTTTTAATCTATGAAATATTTATTATTTTATTTAATATTGTTTTTATTTATTAACTTTGTTGTTTCTGACTCGGCAGGTCAAAGCTGGTGTAAACCCTTATGGTCAGGGCTTCGTTCCACCTCACGCCGCCCGGCGGAGCATCAAGGGTGAAGGTCAAAAGCCCCCACGGAAAACGGCGTTGCGGGTCCTGCATGGACCCAAGCCGGGCTGGCTGAATCATGGCCACTTCAATGGGGTCTAATTTATCCAGGTCCCGATCCTTATTGGCCGGTCTTACATCCACCCCCATCATCTGGTTTGCCTCAAGGGTCTTCACGCTTTTTATGACAAGGGGCTGGAGATTGTCAAAAGTGCCGTCCTGGTTGAGATCCGCATCATCGGGCACGGCCTGGCCGGGCATTATGCCGTTTGCCATGTCAAAGGAATGCGCCCAAAGGGCATTGCTTATGTCTGCTGCAACAAAGCCGTCCCTGCCTCCGCCAATGTAAACCGTGTAGCCTTCCGGGCCGCCCGTGGAGGTTAGGGCCATATTGTCGAAAAAGCCGTGTGTGCCTGCTGTCATGGGTGCAATGTTCCAGCCTGCATTCACCAGGGGGTCGTAAACAATCACATCCTTTGCCGCGTAGCGGCCCAAAAGGGTTCTGCCGCCAAAAAGAAATATCTGCCTGCGAACGCCCGGCCCTGCTCCGGCAGGGCTTTGCAGCACGGGTGCTGCGCTGCTGGCAGTGTAGCTGTTGGGCCGGGGGAGATCTGCCGGGGTTTGAACATCCCAGGTGTTGGCAGTTACATTGTAGGCAGCGACCCAACTGACCATTCCGTTGATATTGTCGAGCCTGTCCCCGCCCATAAGATAAATTGTGTCGCCCACAGCGGCAACAGCGGGTTTGGAGGTTGTCCAGGGCATGGGATTTAACGGCAGCCATGAGTCGTTTGCAGGCGTATAACGCCGGACAATGGGAGATATCTGGGAAAATGGCTCCCCCCCGTCTTGCCCGACTGCACGCAGCTCTCCGCCAAAAAGGTAGATATGGCCCCCGTGGGCCACAGCCGTGTTCAAAGCTGTTGGAATAAAGCGGGGGTCGCGCGGGGCAAGGTCGTTCCAGACATCCAAAGCCGGGTCATAGCTTCTTGCAAAGTTCATGGGCAGCAGGGAGTTGTTGACCAGCTCAAAGCCGCCAAAAAAGTAGATGACATTGTTCACCACCGCAGCGGTGAGGCCGGAAAGGCCCCTGTCCATTGCGTTTGGCACAAGGGTCCATGTGTTTGCAACAGGGTCGTATATCTCCATGGAGCTTAACAGGTTGCCGTTAGTATCCCTGCCGCCAAGCACAAATATTTTTCCGTTTACAACCGCTGCGGCAAACTGCTCCCTTGCCGTGTTCATGGGTGTAAGCTCAACCCAGGCAAGAGCGCCGGAGGGGCTGGCAATTAAAATGGCAAGGGCGATAAATCCTGCAAGCCAAAACCCTTTAACCGGCCTTGCAGTTGTTTTTTGTCTGAACATGGCTTTCTTGTCCCTTCGTTTTTTTCGGGCCAAAAACCTTCGCCTGCCGCAAAAAAAACGCAACTTTTGCAGGCAATGCTTTGCTTCACATAATTCTTTTACC
>JASEHB010000061.1 GCA_030018745.1 Desulfatibacillaceae bacterium
AAAGCCATGCCGGGCGCAGAAAAAAGCTGCTTTCCTGTTGGCTGGCCTGATGCAGAAACCAAAAAGGGCGGCTCCGGTTATAATTGCCGGATGCCGCCCTTTGTTTTGAACACAGCGGACTGTTTGCCAAACTCCACCGGCTTGTTGCCCCGGCTCCTGCAAACCTTACTCTGCCGCCCAATCCGCCGCAAATTCCAGATCCAGCTTTTTTAAGGTTTTGCGCAGAGGCACGCCGTTTTTGTCCCAGCCGCGCAGGCGGTAATACTTGGGCAGCATATCAGACAGGGGCACAACAGCGTTCTTGCCGCCTTCGGGCAGAGACTCCTTCAAAAAGCGCCCCGGCAGGGTGTCATCTGCCCTGCCTATGCCTTCGCGCAGGTTGAAAAGCTTGTCCATTGTGCTTCCCCTCTCGCCCAGCCGGATAAAGCGGGCCAGATCCATGTCAAGGCCCGTGGCAAGGCGGATGGCCTTGGGATGGGGCAAAAAAGGCAGATCCACCTTTGCGGTGGAGGAGGCAGCAGCAAGGGCCTTGTCGGTAACAGGCCAGGCTGCGGTCATGAGCGTTTCCAAAGCAAAGGAAAGGGGCTTGGACTTGGCCATTGAGTAAAGCACGGGGTGCAGGGCTGTCCATGAGGTGAAAAGGCAGTTGCCCCCTGCGCTGATTGCACCCAAAAGGTTCTGGGAAAAAATGGCCCAGGTGGGCTTGCTCTTGAAATGCCTTGGGTTTAGGGTGGCCGGCCCGGTAAGCTCAAAATAAACAAGGTAGCCGCCATCCAGGTGGCAGGCCCCGCGGGGCGAAACCGCATAGCCCAGGCCGTGGCCCACGCATGAGCGAGGCTCATAGGCAGGCACTTCCAGCCCTTTCACATGGGCTGCAAAATCCTTTCCTCCGTATTTTTCTGAAAGGGCTTTCACTCCCAGGGCCAAATCCGCGCCAATGCCTTTTCTGGATGCAATTTTGCCAATCACCTTTGAAAAGGATTCCACATTCCCAAATTCAAGGCCGTTTTTCCAAAGGCCCTTTGCATTCAGCTCTGCGGCAAAACCAAGAACATTTCCGGTTGTTATGGTATCAAGGCCCAAAAGATCCAGCTCGTAGTTCCAGCGGATGATGGCGGGCAGGTCCGAAATGCCAAGGTTGGAACCCATGAGTGAAAGGATTTCGTATTCCGGGCCTTTAACCTGTTTGCCATCCACTTCCACCACCCGGCCGCAGCGGATGGGGCAGGTGACGCAACCCGTGTTTTTGACCATGAACTCCTTGGCAAGCCGCTCGCCGGAAATTGCCTGGGCATCTTCAAAGCGCCCTTGTGAAAAATTGCGGGTGGGCAGGGCGTTGTGGCTGTTAAGGGGCATCACAAAAAGCGGCGTGCCATAGGCAGGCAGATCCCTGCCTGTGGAAGGGTGGCCCTTGAGCAATTCCACCCACTGGCGCACGCACTGCTTGTAGGCATCCGGCTGGGCGATTGCCACCTTGTTTTTGCCCCTTGCCACCATTGCCTTGACATTTTTTGAACCCAGCACCGCGCCCATTCCCGTGCGTCCGTGGGCGCGCTCCTGGGAGGCCACAGTGGCAAAGGGCACCAGGTTCTCCCCTGCCGGTCCTATGGCAAGGGTTCCGCCCGCGCCAAGCGCCTCCTGGGTCTGCTGGGTATCCTTGCCCCAAAGATGGGCTGCATCCAGAATTGAAACCGAATTGTTTTCTATTTCAAGGTAAACAGGGCTTTTTGCCCTTCCCCGCAAAACAATTCCGTCAAATCCGGCCCTTTTGAGATGAAGGCCGAAATTGCCGCCGGAGTTGGAATGGCCCAGGCAGCCCGTAAGGGGGCTTTTGGCGGAGATGTCGTAGCGGGAGGATGAAGGCGCGCCGGTTCCGGTAAGAGGGCCTGTCATTATGACGCAGATGTTTTCCGGGCCAAGCGGATCAACTCCAGGAGCAAGGCAGTCCCAAAGGATTTTGGTGGAAAGATAGCGCCCTCCCACAAAGCGCTCCCTGTCCCTGTCATCCACGGCATATTCGCCCACCTTGCCGGTGGAAAGGTCTATGTCCAGAATTTTTCCTGTGTATGCCTTGTACCTGCTGCCCATTTTTCCTCCTTTTTTGCCTGCACAAAAGCACAACATAAAAAAACACCCGGCCAAAAAGCAGGCCGGGTGTTTTTGCTCATCAAATTTGCCGCCGGTCTGCCACAGGGCCGACCCCAGGCCTGGCCTATTTGTCATCCCCGAACAGGGCGTCAAGCTCGTCATCCACCTCTGCTGTAAATTTTTCCAAATCATCGCCCCCGGCTTTTTTGGCAGGTGCCGCAGCCTTGGCTGGCTTGGCTGATTGAGCCGGGGCCGAGGGGGCCGCCTTTTTCTCCGATGGTGCGGCCTTGACCTCATCAGGCTCCACAACAGGGGCAGCATCCTCCTCATCTCCTGCTTCCAGCACCACCTCGACCGCGTCATCGGGAATGTCCTCAAGCCCTTCGCGCTCAAGATGGACTTCCATTGTTTCGCCTAAAGCCGGCTCGTCAAGGGCCATGTCATCGGCGTCAAAGGTGATTTCCGCCTTGATTTCCGGCTTGGGAGCTGGCGCAGGGGCCGGTTTGGGGGCGGGAGCAGGCTTGGGCGGCTCCGGTTTGGGGGCGGGAGCAGGCTTGGGCGGCTCCGGCTTGGGTGCGGGAGCAGGCTTGGGTGCGGGAGCAGGCTTGGGCGGCTCCGGCTTGGGTGCGGGAGCAGGCTTGGGAGCAGGGGCAGGCTCAACCGGTTTTGGCTTTTGGGTCTTGACCAGAACAACATCCGGCTCTTCTTCCGGCAGAGGCGGAGCAAGCTTGCTTTCTGGAATCTTTTTGTCTTTGCGCGCTTTTAAAAACCACACAAGCGCACCAGCACCCACCACAGCCACAACCGCCAGAATGATATACACCATTGAACTCATTAAACATCCTCCTGAAAAAAAGGCCCGCGCAAAAAACTGCCCTACCTGTGCCGATTCATCACCAAATGCCATGTCGCTTCAACGGGTTTTTGCGCCGGTTCTGCCGCTCCCAAAAGCCCCCGCAACTTAACGGGCGCAGCCTTTGGCGCAAGAGACTTTCTTCCTTCAAAGCCCTTAAAAAGCCATGAAGGTATTCCACCTAATAAAGCAGTTTTTTTCCGGCAAGGCAAGCAGGGATTGCATATGTCCATTATTTAACTGCTTTTGCCTTCCGGGCAAAGGCTGCCCCGGAGTTTAATTTTTAGCCTTATAGTTGCCGGATTTGTAGGCAGGCCTTTTAAGAGCGGCCTTCGGGTACCTGGAACCTGTGCGTGTCATGCCAAAAAAAGGGTCGCGGTTAGCTTTTTCTCATGCGCCTGACCTTTTTCTCCCTGAAAAAACTGCAAAATGTGCTTTCCATATTACCCAGCAAAATGATATTGTTAATTGAATATCATTCCAGCTCAAATACCAGCAGGACTTCTTTTGATCATAGGCGGCTTTTTCCCGGTCAGGGTTAAAAAGCCTTTCCAGGCGGGCCATTTCTGCCTCAAAACACTCCGCAGCAGGGATGTAAATGGACGAACAATCTGCACCAGATGGTTTTTTTAAAAACCAGGCCCTTTACAGGCTTATTTTTGAAAACTCCAGGGACGCCATAGGCCTTGCCAAAAACGGCCTTCACCACAAGGTCAACAAGGCGCACCTCAAGCTTTTAGGTGTGGAAAGCGAGGCCGAGCTTCTTGGCAGGCCAACTGTTGATTTCATTGCCCCTGAAGAGCTTGATCGCATCCGCTCCATTGTACAGCGCCGGGCCAAAGGGAAAAGCGCGCCGGACAGCTACATAACAAAGGGCCTTAAAAATGACGGCTCAAGATTTATCATGGAGGTCAATGCCAACTCTTACACAGAGGGGGATGACTCATACACGGTTGTTATTTTAAGGGACATCACAGACCGCTACATCACCGAGCAGGTGGTAAGGCTTCTGCGCAGCATTGACGAGCATTTGAGCGAGGCAAAAAGCCTTGAGGATTCCCTTTCATATATTCTGGCGCGGTGCATTGAGCTTGAGCACATTGACTGCGGCGGCATATACCTTGTTGATGAGGCAAAGGAAAGGATTGTGCTTGCCGCACACGCAGGCATTTCAGAAACCTTTGTTGAGCACGCGGGCCGGTACAGCAAGGAGACGCCAAATTACCGGATCGTTTTGAAGGGTGAATTCGTTTACGGCCAATTCGATATGCAACGCAGGCTTGACGAAAACCACCCCATGAAAAAGGAGGGGCTGAAAGGTATTGCCATTCTGCCCATAACCTACCAGGGCAAGGTCATTGCCGCAGTCAACCTTGCCTCAAAAATCTATGAGGAAATTCCCCAGGCCCTTCACAGCGGCCTGGAATCGGTCGCCCTGCAGATAGGCCGCGCCATCGCCAGGATGCGCACCGAGGAGGCCCTAAAAGAATCCGAGCACAAATACAGAACCCTTGTGGAAAACTCTCCTGATGCCATCTGCATAGTTCAGGACGGCAAGATATGCTTCTGCAACCAGACTGCAATCCAAAAATCGGGTTATTTGCCCGATGAGCTTATAAGCAAGACGGTAACCAGCCTGATAGAACCAGACGAGCGGCCCGATGCAGCCTCCCGCATTGAAACCCGTCTCCAGGGGGATGATGTGGGCAGCCGCAATTACAGTCTTATCTGCAAAAACGGCTCAAGGATGGCAGTTCAGGTGATGGGCGCGCCCATAAACTGGAAAGGAAGGTCGGCGCTTCTTTTTCAGGTGCGGGACATAACCCGCGAGCAGGAGCTTGAGCGCCAGCTTCAGCACAGCCAGCGCATGGAATCCCTTGGCACGCTTGCCAGCGGCATTGCCCACGATTTTAACAATGTGCTCATGGCCCTGCAGGGCAATGTGAGCCTGATGCTGCTTGGCAAGGACGACAGCCACCCGGATTACAGGCGGCTTTTTGCAATGCAGAGCGCCATTTCAAACGCCACGGGAATGACCCGCCAGCTTCTTGGCTTTGCACGCGGCGGGCAGGTCAAAAAAAGCCCGGCAGACCTTATGCGCATTGTGGAGAAGGTTATACGCATTTTTGCCCCCACCCGCAAGGACATCACCTTTGAATTTTCGCCGCAAACAGCAGCCCCTGTGGATGTTGACATCACCCAGATGGAGCAGGTCCTTGCCAACCTTATCATCAACGCATTCCAGGCCATGCCCCAGGGGGGCAAAATTTCAATCTCCATATTTATCCGCGATATAAGTGAAAAATGCCCTCAAAGCGCAAAGCTTGCTCCAGGCAGCTATGTCCAGTTATCTCTCACCGATACGGGCTGCGGCATCCCGCCTGAAAGCACAAAGCACATTTTCGACCCCTTTTACAGCACCAAGGACAAATCCACGGCTTCGGGCCTGGGGCTTACATCCGCCTACTGGATTGTGAGCAGGCATTCAGGAATGATCTTTGTGGAAAGCGTCAAGGGCCAAGGCTCCACCTTTCACATCTGCCTGCCCTGCTCAAAAGGGCAGGTTGTTGAAAAGCCTGAAAATGACGCCCGTATAATTACCGGCAGCGGGACAATACTCATTGTTGATGACGAGGCCAGTGTTCTGGAAACCCTGGGCAATATGTGCCAGCACCTTGGATACAGTGTAATGATGGCCCCAAGCGCAAGGCAGGGCCTTAAAATCTACGAGGAAAACCTCAACAGGATTGATCTTGTTATTCTGGACTTCCTCATGCCGGAAACCAACGGCAAACAGCTTTTCAAGGCCATGAGAAAAATCAACGGCAATGCCAGAATCCTGCTTTGCAGCGGCTATTCCATGGACGAGCAGATTCAGGACATTTTAAGCTCCATAAACGGAATCATAAACAAGCCCATTGACATAACAGCCCTTGGCCGCGCCATAAAAAAGGCCCTTGGATAAAAGCAAAAAAAAGGCAGCCACACCAATTAAGATGCGGCTGCCGGGCAAGACGGATAAGCGGATATGGCCGTTTAGCTGTCTGGTTAGCTGTTCAGGGCCTCCAGAATGGCGCTGGCAATAAGCTTTTGATCCTCATCTGTAATATATGGGTGCATGGGGACTGCAAAAATCCTTGAAGCGCAGTTTTCGCTCACCGCAAAATCCCCCTGCTTGTACTTGAGATAGCCAAAGGCTTCCTGCTGATGAAGGGGAGTCGGGTAGTAAATGGCTGTTGGAATGCCCTTTGTTTTGAGGTGGGCCATTATTTTTTCGCGGGTGGCGTTGTCCTGGGCCATTATGCAGTATTGCGCCCACACGCTGGTAAAGCCTTCCGGCACGGTCTGGAGAACAAGCCTTTTCTCGTTGCCAAGCAGCTTTTTGTAGTTTTGGGCCTTCTGCTGGCGCAAAACAACTTCTTCAGGGAAAAGCGTCATCTTGGATTGCAGCACAGCCGCCTGAATCGTATCCAGCCTGCCGTTTATGCCGATTCTCACATTGGCGTACTTGTCTTCACCCTTGCCATGAACAAGAATCGAGCGCATTACATCTGCAAGCTCGTCATCATCTGTGAAGCACGCTCCGCCATCGCCGTAACAGCCCAAGGGCTTTGCCGGAAAAAAGGAAGTGCAGCCTATCTGGCCGAAGCTGCCAGCCTGCCGTCCTTTAAATGTCCCTCCAAAGGACTGGGCCGCATCCTCAATCAAAAAAAGGCCGCTTTCCGCCGCAATTTTTTCGATAGCCTCATAATCTGCCGGAAGCCCGAAAAGATCCACGGCAATTATGCCCCGTGGCTTGATGGGCCATGACTTTGCAGATTCCGGCAGGGGATGTTTGGAGTCGTCTTTCAATGCCAGGGCATGAAGGGCTTTTTTAAGGCACTGGGGGCAGATGTTGTAAGTTTTGCTGTCAATATCCACAAAAACAGGGGTTGCCCCCAGAAGTGCAATGACCTCTGCTGTGGCAATGAAGGTGAAGGGCGTTGTGAGGATTGCATCCCCCGGCCCAACGCCATAGGCCATGAGCGCCAGCAGAAGGGCATCCGTGCCTGATGAGCAGCCTATGGCATGGCGGGTGCCTGTGTATTGGGCAAGCTGCTCCTCAAGCTGGGCTATGTTTTTGCCCATTATGTACTGGCCGCTGTCCAAAACCGCTGCAATGCGCTCGTCAATGTCCTTGCGGATTCTTTTTTGCTGGGCCGCCAGATCAATAAATTGCATGGCTTTTCACTTTCCTTGCAGGGCCGCCTTTAAAAAGCGCCCTTAAATGGGATTTATAGCTTTTTGCTACACACCGCAATCGTTAAGCCTTTTTTGCTGCAACCTCGTCTTTAAGCCTTTTAACATGGCCCCGCCCAAGGCCCTTGACCTCGCAGCCAAGTTCAAAGTAGCGGCGGATTGCGTTGTCATCGAGCATTCCAAAGCAGTCAATAACAGCCACGGGCTTGCCCGTCATTTTCACCACGGCATCAGGCGTAAGGGCCAGATAAGGCGCATGGCGCACGGCAAAGATGACCGCATCCACGCCCTTTAGTGTTTCTGCAAGGTCCTGCTTGGGCTTTATTTGGGCAACCGACTCCTGATTGCGGAAGAAACGCTTCCAGGAATGTCCCGCCGCCGGGTAGGTGTCCTGCTTTTCCAGCTCCCACCAGTGCTTCACATAGGGGTCGTGAACAACAACCTCGCCGCCCATTTCTGCAATTTTCCGCACGATTATTTCCGAGCCGCTGTAACGGGTGTCGCCCACATCCTCGCGGTAGGAGGCCCCAAGCAGGGCCACCTTGCTTATGGGCACGATCTTGCCCATGTTGCGAAGGGCATCGCGGGTTATCTGGGCCACATGAAGAGCGCGGGTGTCGTTTATGTCTATGGCCAGAGGGGTTATTTTGAATATGTCATCATCAAAGCCCAGAAGGGTGTTGTAGGCCCACACTCCCAAGCCGCCGTCCTTGGGAAGGCAGTAGCCGCCTATACCCGGCCCTGGGAATATCATGTTGGAATGGGTGGGCCTTATCTTTATGGCGTTTATGACCTTTGTCAGATCAACACCGTTTCTTTCCGCAAACAGGCTCCACTCATCCAGGAATGCAAGCAGAGTGGCCCGAAAGGAGTTTTCCACAATCTTGCAGGTTTCGCTTTCAATGGGCCTGTCCAGCACGGTGAGGGGAAATTTTTCCGTGTTTAGAACCTCGGTGAGAAATTTTTCCACCCTCTGGCGGGCAGGGGCGTTTATGCCGGAGCATACCCGCCAGAAATCGCGGATGGAGGCAACATAGTTGCGGCCCGGCATGACCCTCTCGTAGGAGTGGGAAAGCAGAGGCTCGGCCTCTATGCCCCGCTGCAAAAAGGCCTTTTTGACAATTGGGTATGCAACATGCTCGGTGGTTCCCGGCGGAACCGTTGTTTCGATTAGCACAAGGCAATCAGGCCCTATATTGTCGCCGATGACCTTGAGGCTGGACTCCAAGGCCGCAATATCCGCCGCGCCCTGGCGCACATCTCCAAGCTTCTGCTTTATGTAGTCGCACTGAACATCCACCACCACCACATCGGCCAGGGCCAGGGCCTCGTAGGAAAAGGTGGCCACAAGGGTTTTCTTTTCATTCACGCAGCGGGCAATGAGGGGCACAACTTCCGGGTCTTCGGCCTCCACAGGGGCCTGGCCCCTGTTAAGGTAGGGAATTTTCCAATAGGAGCGCTCGGAAGGCCTCTGCATTCCAATGACAAACTTTTTGGGCTGGCCCGTTTTCTTGTCCACGCTATCAGCCACCACCCCGGCCATGACCGCGCCCACAAAACCAACGCCCATCACCACAACTATCTCGCGGCCTTTGGCTCGCTGCTCATCAACAATGGCAACAAGGCGGGCTTTTTCATCATCATAATCCTTCTGTGTGGGCAGGGGGAAAACCTCGCCAGCAGGGCATACGGAAACATTTTTGTCTTGTGTCCTGTTGTCGGTAGTCATGGTAGCCTTTCGATAAGTTGCTTTTTTTAAAACCGCCGGGGAATAACCTCTTTTTGGCGCAGACAGCCTGGGTATTAAGCAGAAAGACCCGGCAAATTCATGGGCAAGGCAGAAAAGCCCTGCCGGACTGGCCTTTCAAAGGCAAATCCATTGCCTATTCAAATGCCGATATTGTTCCGATGTTGCCTTTTCAGGGCGGCTGCTGTCAACCTCAACCAGCAGGCAGCCATGAAAAAAGCCTTTTGTGCAGGGCTGATAAAGCAGGATTTTGATATTTTTGCAAGCTCAATGGGAGGGCTTGGGGTGTCAGGAAAACTTCCTTTGCCTTTTAGAAGGCAGATAGAGGCCGGGCCTTCTTTGCCAAAAGGCCCGGCCAAAAAAGCGCCTTAAGTATCCACCCCAACC
>JASEHB010000655.1 GCA_030018745.1 Desulfatibacillaceae bacterium
TTGAGATCGCTGTCCACCACTTCGCCTATCTTGGCTGTTCCGCCGGGGTGGGCCGCAACATACCAGCCCTTGAATATGTTTTTTGCCCCGGCGTTGGCCAAAACGCCCCTGGCCCTCTCGTAGCCTTTAAGAAGCTTGGCTTTGTCGGAAGGGGCAAGGTGCTTTCTCACGCCGCCGGAATCGGTGAGGGTGCCGCCAAGGCTGTCTTTGGCTTTGACCATTATGGAAAGGGTGCGCTTGTGGACATGGAGCCTGTCCAGCCGCCCCACCTGGGCAGCAAAGGCCTGGTAGAGAGCCTTGGGAATGGTCATGTCCGTCATGAGATAGCCCTCGTCATGAATATGGGCCCCTGAAGCCATTGGGAACTCGCGGCCCCCAAGGTCTTCATCCACCTCGCCCCACACGCAGATGAGAGGGTCAAAAAAGTAGTCATTTCCCGCAGCGGAAATGCCCGAAGCCCGAAGAACAACAGGGGTGCCTATGCCGCCGGCTGCAACGATTGTTGTGTCTGCAAATGCCTTTTGCTCCCGGCCCTGGGTTGTGAACAAAACGCCCTTTGCCGCGTTGTTTTCAATTATCACCTCTCGGACCCTGGCGTTTGACCTTAAAACCGCGCCGTCTGCCACAGCCTCCTCCACCAGAAAGCGGGCATTCCACTTGGCGCCGTGGGGGCAGCCAAGGTTGCACTTGTCGCAGTCTGTGCGGCAGAGATCCTGGTAAACATATTTGTCCAGCTTATTCCAGTTGTAGCCAAGCTCCTGGGCGCTTTTCATAAGGCGCTTTGCCATTGGCCCCATAAGCTCGTCAGAAAGGGGCGCAATGGGAAGCTCCTGGCGCAGGGAGGCGGTGTCCGCCTTGATGTCCACCCCGTACTTGGCAAATGTATCGTGGGGCGGCTCAAAGGCGGTGGCGTAATAAAAAACCGAGCTGCCGCCCAAAGTGGTGGCCCTTACCATTGAAAGCCCGCCGTAGGTGAAAAGCATACTCTTTCCGGGCATGGCGGTCATGGTGACAGCCTGGGGGATTGTCCCCTTTATGGGGGCGTCCGAGCCCATTTCAAGAATAAGAACCTTGGCGCCCTTTTTGGTGAGGTCCCTGGCCACAGAGGCCCCGCCAGGCCCGGAACCAACCACGATTACATCAAAACCCTTGGCTTTTGGAGCCATCTTCCTTCCCTCCCCTTTAGTGTTTAAGTTGCTGCCTGCTTATTTTGCGGATGATTTTCAATGCCCATTTAAGGCAATTCGTTAAAGCTTTCCCCAAATTGTGCTGCTTATAAAAGGTGTGTCAGCTTACTGCTTTGATGTGTCCGGCTGCCTCCTGCAAACAATTTATTCCGAGCGGTCGGTCTAAATAAAAGCCAAAAAAAACAGCAAAAGGCTTTCCGTCTATGTGGTGGCGACTTTTTATCGCCTGGAAGAAAAATTACCACCCCATGACACAGCGTGTCAAGCTTTTTTCGACCAAGCGATTTAAAAAAATGCAATAAAAGTTTAAGGCAGGATTCTTTAATGAACAAAGGGGGGTTGATATTCATATTATTTATAGTAAAATAAGATAATTAATGAAAGTAAATCGCTGCTTTCAAGAGCGCCCAATTCTTAAAAGTGTGCAAAAAAAGCCATGTTTTTTTGCCGGGAAATCCCCAAAATAACGGGTTTGAAAAGATG
>JASEHB010000657.1:0-1185 GCA_030018745.1 Desulfatibacillaceae bacterium
ACCCGGAGCGCCTTTTGCTCATGCCTGTTCTGCCGGGAACTGACTTTCCGGCGGGTTGCACCGGGCATAGAAACAGCCCCGCCGGCGCTTCGGCACGGGCCGTCCTACTCCTGTTCCGGCTGGGTCATGCCTATAGCTTCCGCTGCGGATTTGATCGCGTCAGAAGCAGCGCCAGCGACATCTTCAACCTTCTGGGCCGCCGCATCTGCGGCTTCCTCGACCACTTCCTTGGCTT
This sequence comes from Desulfatibacillaceae bacterium, assembly GCA_030018745.1. Lineage (GTDB taxonomy): Bacteria > Desulfobacterota > Desulfobacteria > Desulfobacterales > Desulfatibacillaceae > JAGVAW01. The sequence goes on from JASEHB010000657.1 coordinate 236, forward strand.
CCTGCGCTGTGTCCTTCACAACATCCAAAGCCGAGGTGCCGAATCTGGTGCCGGAGTATTCGTCAATGAGGCTCTGAAGAAGCTCGACATATGCAGCACCGCCTTCATTGTCGTCCCGCCACTTGGTGATGACCACGCGGGCGGCATCCCTCCAGCGGTCGTCCTCTTCCTTGGAGAGGTTGATTATCTCGTTGCCCCTTGCAAGGGTGGCGGCAATGCCCTTTTCGTCCGAATCATTCCATGCCTGGCCATGCTTGCTAACCCATTCGGAACTCACCTCTTCCATGATGGTTTTTATGTCTTCGGGCAGGCTGTTCCATTTATCCAGGTTCATCACAACAAACATGGCTGTTGTGTAACCCACGCCGTAGCACATGGTGGAGTGGCTGATAACCTCGGCCTGCTTCCAGCCGTCAAGCACCTCGATGGGGGAAAGAGTGCCCTCCACAACGCCGGTCTTCAAGGCCTCGTAAGCAGCGCCCTGATCCATTGCCACAGGCACGCCGCCAAGGGCTTCCACCACCTGGGCGGAAAAGCCTGTGGAGCGAATCTTCATCTGGGCCATGTCCTCAAGGACGCGAACAGGCTTTTTGGTGTGCAGAAGCCCAGGCCCGTGTGCATGGACATAGAGAAGCTTCACATCCTGAATTTCGGGCGGATTGATGCGCTTTACAAAGGCGTCAGCCGCAAGGCTCGCCACCATGCCGTCCGGGTAGCCCATGGGAAGATCAATGGCGGATATGACGGGAAAACGGCCCCTTGTGTAGGCAAAGACCGAAAGACCCAGATCGCTGATGCCGCTTAAAACGCCTTCATAAACCTGGGGACCCTTGGTAAGGGTTCCGCCGGCAAAGATGTTGATCTTCACCCTGCCGTTTGTACGGGCCTCAACCTCTTGTGCCCATGCTGTTGCAGCCTGGGCCTGGGTATGGGTGGGCGGGAAGAAGATG
>JASEHB010000657.1:1195-1667 GCA_030018745.1 Desulfatibacillaceae bacterium
GGCTTGGGCGCCGGTGCAGGTGCAACTGCCTCATCCTCTTTCTTGGAGCAGCCAAAGGCAAACACAAGACAAAGACTGACAGCAAGCACAACAAAGATTTTTCCAAAACCCGGCAGCTTTTTCTGACTCATGGCAAGACCTCCACAAAAAGGTTAACTGCTCTGCAAAAAAATGCTCCTTTATCAAGGGTGCAAAAAAGCTTGACCCCATGACACATTGGAGGGGCTTTTGCTGTTTCGTTTCAAAGGCGCGCTTGATTTCAATGTTGTAAGGAATAAGGATGCCCCGCTTTTTTATATTTGGGATTTAAATACAACAGACTTTTCCATATTACAAGCAGAAAGGCGGCCCTATGAAGACCAGGGCTGTGTCACGCAGGGCAAAAGGCTGACAGTCGTCATGCAATTGTGTTTGCCTTAAGGAACAAGAAAGGCGACCGCGGAAGGAAAAAACATCGCCAAACAATTAAGCT
>JASEHB010000656.1 GCA_030018745.1 Desulfatibacillaceae bacterium
GGAGGAGGGGGATTGGGGGATTGTCCGCCGGGCTGCAGAAGAAATGAGCGGCGCTGGCAAACCCTGCAATGCCATCAGCTCTCTTTGCCTTGTGGCGGAAAAGCATGGGGCCTTTTACCACCCGGCCAGGGTGGAGGCCCTCACAAACCTTGGCAAAATCAACCTGTGCGCCAATGTGGCCATCTCTCAAGCCGGCAGAAGCCTTGCGCCCGTTGAATACCAGACGCTTCTTGCCTTGCACTCAAACTTTGCCCAACACTTCACGCCAAGGGTTTTGGGCGCGGCTGGCAACCCGCATGACGGCCCATGCCTATTTCTTGCCCAGTGGTTTGAAGGCTACTGCGAATACCACCTTTACGACTGCAAGGACAACAAGCCCCCCCGTATGCGGGTATGGGACATGGAGCAGGGTCCCTGGTTTTTGAACCGGGATGATGCAGAGAAAACCGTGTTCCGCGAAGCCTTGATTCTGGGCTATTATTACGACCCGGCCAGCTTTGCCCAGGTATTCCCCTGGCATCTGGCTGCCGGGGATTTTGTGATGCATAAGGGGCCAAAAGGGCCGGAGATTAAGCTCATCACCGCAAGGGGCCGGGCCGCGCTTTTTGAAAGCGATGACAAAGACCCGCAGACAGTTTTTCTTGCCCTTCTGTTTTTTCTTGTAAACCTTACCCTGCGCCTGCGCCTGGACCGCCATGACGGCACTGGCCAATGGCTTTTTTACGATGAAACCGCTGTTTACCGGGCGCTAAAAGGCTGCCTTGCAGGCCTTGCCCTGCGGGAGGCTGAAACCGGGGAGGATTTTGTTGCCGGGGCAGTGAATTTTTTAAAATCCCTTTCCCTGGATGATCTGCTTGAAGCAGGCCAGGCCCTTTTGGATGCCTGCAACCCGGAGGCCCCGGATCTTGCCCTTTTGCAGCAAAATCTTGTGGCCCACTCAAAAGCTCTTTATAAGGCAATAACCATGCCGGACAAGGGATAAAGCCCTAAACATTAAAATTGCTTGCCGCTTGACTTGAGAGGCGTTTGATGACAACATTTTTAAAATGGAATGAGCATAATTTGTGAATTTGCACAGGGTTTAGCAAAAAAACAGGAACAGGAAATCCTTTGCCGGGGCCTTGCACGGGCTGGCTGCTTTCCTTTTGGTCGGCAGTCAGGCAAATTTGGGCAAAAGCTTGCTCCAACAGATTTTGGCCATGTTTTAAGGGGCCTTTCAGGACCAAAGCCCATGAAAAAGTTTATTGTGCTGTGCCTGGTTTTAAGCCTGGCTTTTTTGGGATGCAGCTCAAAAAAGCCCATTGTTGAGGTGCCTGCGGGCAAGCCCCTTTACGGCTTCACCGAGGAGGGCATTTTCTTTGTCCACAATACCCTGGTGGAAAACGCTCAAGGGGACAACCCCAAGCTGCGCTCCCAGACAAGCGAATTCAGGCCCAGGGACATGGTTAAACAGGGCGACTACTGGGTTTTTGATGTGCGCGACAGCCAGGGCGATTTTGAGCGCTTCCGCTTTTACCGGGATTTTGCCATCCTTTATTATTTTGAAGTGGGCTTTGAAAAATACATCCCCAACCAGTTGATGCATTTCAAGGAATGGTTCAACCCGGAGCATCTTCATTTCAAGGGCAAGGTGGGATATGTTTTTTACACCGAGCCGACAGTCAATC
>JASEHB010000658.1 GCA_030018745.1 Desulfatibacillaceae bacterium
TGTGGGTTCTGTGGGGGGCCATCCTTTCAGGGGGGGCCTTTCTTTACGCTTGTGCCACCTTTTTCCAGTACAATCTTCCTGCCGGGCCAGGAAACCGCCTTGCCGAGCTTTTCCAGTACAGCACTTTCATTGTTCTGGTTCACGGCCTATATGGCTTCACCTTCTCCTATTTTTCCCTGCCCCAACGCAGATACCATTTGATTTTCGGGCCAATCCACGGGGCTATTCTTGTTCTTATCTGGACAACGAACATTTTCATAGGGCAGCAGTTTGTGGAGCGAAGCTTTCTGCTGCTCAAAGCCCCCTATGTGGAGCCTGTGGTTACGGCGCTTGGCAGCCTGTACCTTGTATATGCTGTTGTGGCATGTGCCAATGCTGTAAGGCTTTGGATGGTTTACCGCAAAAAAACCGACAGGCCCACCGGCGCCCTCATTGTGGGTTTTTCCATCTGGGTTCTTTTGGGCGCCAACGATGTTTCAGCAACCCTTGGCGCCCCTTCCCTGCTTTTTCTCATGGAATATGGTTTTTTGGCCTTTGCCCTTTCCGTGCTGGTTTTGAGCATACAGGGCCACATAAATCTGATGACCATTCTGGAGTACAGGGAGGAAACTCTTTTTGCGGAAAAGGAGCGGCTTGGCGTAATTCTTCGCTCATTGGGGGAGGGCTTTCTGGCAACAGACAGCAACGGGGACATAGTGCTTTTCAATAAAATGGCCGAAAAGCTCACCCAGGTTCCCCGCTCGCTTGCCCTTGGCAAGCCCTATTCACAGGTGTTGCACATAATAGCCCAACACGGCGCGCAAAACGGCGAAAGCTCCGGCCCCCTTGGCAAGGGACGAACCGTGACCCTGCTGGGCAAGGACGGGGCGGAAAGAATTGTCCAGCTCACCCGGACCCAAGTGAAAGATCGCAGGGGCGAGCACCAGGGGGAGGTCTTTCTATTCAGGGATGTTTCCGGCTGGGTTTCCGACAGAAAACAGCTTGCCACATCCGAGGAAAAATACCGCACAATTCTGGAAAATATTCAGGAGGGCTATTACGAGGTTGACCTTGGCGGCGGGGTGACATTTTTAAATTCGGCAGCAGCCAGAATGTGCGGCTACACGGTGGAGGAAATGCTCGGCCTTAACAACCGGGACTACACAACACCGGCAACCAGCGAAAAGCTCTACCGCATATACAACAGAATTTACCGGACCGGCGAGCCGGAGGAGATAGCAACTTACGAGATTATCCGCAAGGATGGACAGATTCGAACCCTTGAGGCCTCTGCCTCCCTGATGACGGATTCATACGGCAGGCCCGTGGGTTTTAGAGGAATGCTGCGGGATGTTACAGAAAAGATGGCAGCCGACAAAAAGCGCGAGCAGCTTGAGGAGCAGCTCCGCCAGGCCCAGAAGCGCGAAGCTTTGGGCACCCTGGCCGGAGGGGTGGCCCACGATTTCAACAACCTTCTCATGGCAATCCAGGGAAGCATTGAAATACTTCTTATCCAAACTGAAAAAAATTCCCCCTTTGGCGACCGCCTGGTTTCCGTAAAGCATTTTGTTGAGGATGCTGCAAGGCTAACCCGCCAGCTATTGGGCTTTGCCCGCGGCGGAAAATACGAGGCAAGGCCAGCCCTTGTTGGAGACATTGCAAAACAGACGGCAACCATGTTTG
>JASEHB010000659.1 GCA_030018745.1 Desulfatibacillaceae bacterium
CCGGCAAGCAGATGCGAAGCGTCTGGGCAATAACCACGCCGAAAAACGGCGAAAAAAAATACGGCAAGCACCCAACCCAAAAGCCCGAAGCCCTGCTTGAAAGAATCATCCTTGCCTGCAGCAGCCCTAACGACATTGTTCTGGACCCCTTTTGCGGCAGCGCCACAACAGGGGTGGTGGCCCTTCGCCATAATCGCAAATTTGTGGGCATTGATTCTGAAAAAGAATATTTGAACAACATGGCAATTCCAAGAATAAAGGATGTATTGGACGAAAATTCCTTGTTTGTATTTGGCGCAAAAAGCCAGGCGGCTGTCCTTGAAACCAAAGCCCAATTCGGCTTGCTGCCATAGGGGGGTGCATGGAGCGCAGAGAGGCAATTAAAAAACTTCAGGAGCTTGTGGGGCAAGAACTTCATGAGCTTGCAAGTGAATACGGAGTAACAATATACCGGAATGACAAAGTGAACAAGGGCTGGGCCGGCCATGTTTTTGAGCGCCATCTTGGCCTGCCTCTCAATTCAGCCCAGTGTCCCAATTTCGGCTCCTGGGAGTTAAAGTCCATCCCCTTGAAATTCAAAAAGAGCGGCGAGCTGGCATTCAAGGAAACAATGGCCATCACCATGATTGATTCGGTGAATGTCTGCCAGAAGGAGTTTGAGGACAGCCATCTGCTGGCCAAGCTCAAAAAGGCTGTTATTGTTGCAAGAACTGTTGGCAGCCATGTTGATCAGCCAAGCTACATTCATTCTGTCACAGGCATTGAGCTTTCAGAAGAGCTTTATGAAGCAGTGAAGGCGGATTACAATTTTGTCAGAAACACACTTCTTGATCCCAAAAAAGGTTTTAACGCCCTGACAGGCAAAATGGGCTTTTACATTCAGCCACGCACAAAGGGCCAGGGGCATGGATCAACCTCGCGGGCATTTTACGCCCGCCCCAGGTTTCTGGCCTGCTTTATCAATTTGTCCGTTTCGCCGCAGGCCGGATGAAGAATTGCTTTTAAGCCCAAAGGCCAGCCCGATCCAAAGAAGATTTCATCGCCACAACAACAAAATTGTCCTTCATTAAAACTGTTACAGACATAGCCCTCTGACCATGAAAATCCTTTTCACAACTCCATTCCGCGATTCGGTAAAGTATTACGACTGGTTTGCGGATCACAGCCCGGAGCCTTTTCGGCTGCTGGGCTTCATGCCCTATTCCCTGGGGCTGCGCGCCATAAAGGCCAATCTGCCCCAGATAGAGATAATGGAGTTCCCCCTGCTTGAGGAGTACCGGGCAAAGCTGGCCCAGGGCTGGGATGTGGTGGGCTTTTCCTTTTACACCTACCAGACAGGCAAAATTGCCCTCATGGCAGGCATGGCCCGCAAGGCCGGGGTCGGCCAGATTTGGGGCGGCAATTACGGCGCGCTGCACCCGGCTGCTGCCGGGCTTTTCGACCGGGTTTTTGAAGGATATTCCGAGGAGGCAATTGCCAGCGAGCTTGGCGTAAAGCTGCCCCGCCTTGTGCACCCTGTGCTCTATTACAGGCTTGGCATAAAGCCCCTGCCTTTTCAGGTTCAGCTTCTTGGGGTCATTCAGACCTCGCGGGGCTGCCTGCGCCACTGCTCCTTCTGCCAGACCCCGGCATTTGCCCCCCAGCAGACAGCC
>JASEHB010000062.1:0-2490 GCA_030018745.1 Desulfatibacillaceae bacterium
TGGTTAGGACGCCGGGGCCAAATCACCTTGAGGGTGGAGGGCAGGCGCTTTAAAGAGCAGACAACAAGGTTGGCTGCCAGCAGCACCAGAACAAGCTGAAACCACCAGGCCCGGAAAACATCAAAAAACCCCATGGCATTCATGAATCCATAGGCCCGCCCGAAAACAGCCTGGTGGGCCTCCGGACTCTGGCCTTGGGGAATTATGGTGCCTGAAACCGAAGCCAATGCAAGTATTATGAAAAGAAAGACCGACAGCTTCACGCTTGCAAGAAAATCTGTGATGCTGCCGGTGATGTTTGAAGTTTTTTCTTGAGTTGACATTTTTTTGCGCTTCCTTTCCTGGCCGAACCTATCAGAAGGGCCGGGAAAACTCAAGCATAATGGTAGGATTTGCCTTAAACAGGCCTTGCCCAGGCGCGCAGGCGGCAAAGGGATGGCTTTTCCGGCCCATTTTTATATCTGGTACACCCGCAGCATATTTGTTGTTCCTGAACCCCCTACAGGATGGCCCGCAGTGATGATAAAGACATCCCCGGCGGAAAGAAGCTCTGTTTCCCTGGCATACCGGGCCGAAGACTCGATAAGGTCGTCCGTGTCCTCCGGGGGCGGCACAAGATAGGGCATACAGCCCCAGTACAGACAAAGCTCCGCCAGGGTGCGTTTTTTCGGAGAAAGGGCGATGATTGGGCATGTGGGCCGGAAACGGGAAAGCCTTTTGGCTGTGCTGCCCGAAACCGTTGAGACCACAATGGCCTCAGCGTTCAGATGCTCTGCAAGCACACAGGCGGCCAGGGCCACGGACTCTCCCACTTCCTTGGTGAGGGGCTGGGGCATTTTGCGGACATCGGCAAGGTGGATCTCCGCGTTTCCGGCAATCCTGGCCATGTAAAGCACGGCGCTTTGGGGGTAGGCCCCCATGGCGGTTTCCTCGGAAAGCATCACGGCATCCGTGCCGTCTAAAACCGCATTGGCTACATCCGTTGCCTCGGCGCGGGTGGGCCGGGGGGAATCCACCATGGAGCGGAGCATCTGGGTGGCTGTTATCACGGGCTTGCCCACCAAATTGGCCTTCTTTATGAGCATCTTCTGCACGCCGGGAACCTGCTCAAGGGGTATTTCCACGCCCAGATCCCCCCTGGCAACCATTATGCCATCCGCCACTTCAAGAATTTCGTCAATGTTTTTTACCGCCTCGTGCTTTTCAATCTTGGCTATGACCGGCTTTTGGTTTTCCCCCATAAGCCTTTTGACCTCAAGCACATCGTCTGCTGTGCGTACAAAGCTTATGCCCACGAAATCAACATCGTTTTCAAGGCCAAAGGCCAGATCCTTTACATCCTTTTCTGTGAGGGCCGGGACGGAAAGGCTGCGGGTGGGCAGGTTTATGCCCTTGTTGGATGTGAGCAGGCCGCCGTTAAGAACCCGGCAGACAATGTCTGTTTCCGTGGTGGAAACCACCTCCAGCTCCAAAAGCCCGTCTGCCAGCAGGATGGGATCCCTGGGATACACCTCGCCGGGCAGGCTGGGATGGGAGATGCTTACCCGGTTGCCCCTGCCGTCCCCTGGGCCGGTGGTGAGAATGAGGACATCATCCTTTTCAAGACGCAGGCCCTGGCCTGCAAGCTCCCTCACGCGGATTTTCGGGCCTGCAAGATCCTGGAGAATGGCAACAGGTTTGCCAAGCTTGGCCGCAGTATGCCTCACTTGCCGGATTTTTTCCCGGTGCTCGTCATAGCTGCCGTGGGCGAAATTGATGCGCGCAACGCTCATGCCGTTTTGCATGAGGGCCGTAAGAACCTCCGGGCTTTCGCTTGAAGGGCCTATGGTGCATACAATTTTTGTGTAGGGCATTTATTCTCCTTGCCAAAAGGCAAAAAGCTTTGGTTCAGACATTGAGCCTGCCGGATTCGATGATGGGCGGGTCCTCTGTGTCAATGATGCGCACAATGTCCTTGTAAAGCTCGGCCTTGATGGCTGAAACGATAATTCTGCGCTTGTTCAAGGGCGCGGCCCATTCCAGAATTTTGTCCATAAGCTCATCATTATGGTAGGCAGCGGTCATTATGCCTTCATCAACGCACTGCTGGGCAGTCATGCGGGCGCCTGTGAGCGCCAGCGTCACATAGGGCCGGTTGGGTATGGACTTTTTGAGCAGGGAGAGCATTCCCGGCAAAAAGGGAATGCCAAGATCCACTTCCGGAAAGCAGAAAAAGCCCCTGTCCGTGCGCATGAAGCGAAAGTCAAAGGCGCAGGCGGTGATGGCCCCGCCCGCAAATGCGTGGCCGTTTATGGCGGCAACCGTAAGAAGCGGACTCATGACAATGCGCTTGAAAAAATCATTTAGCCTGTAAAAAAAGGCCTTGGTTATCTCTATTTCCTTATTCATCACAAGGGGGCCAAGCCAGTCCAGGTCCAGGCCGTTGCTCCATATTTTTTCATGGCCGGACTTTACCACAAGAACAGAGGCCTCGGATTGTTTTTCCACCTT
>JASEHB010000062.1:2500-3156 GCA_030018745.1 Desulfatibacillaceae bacterium
CTTGTCCATTGCCTCAAAAAAAGCTTCCAAGAAGGTGGAATTAAAGCGGTTTTCACCCGAATTCCAGGTCATTATGGCCACATGCTGCTTTATCTCAACATCTATCAGGCCCATAAAACACTCCTTAAAATAATGCGGTTGAAGAATTAAAAGCCAAAATCGGCCCCAAAAACCATTGCAAAAAGCGCTATCTTAAAAGATGCCTGGAAATGACAAGGCGCTGGATTTCGCTGGTACCCTCGTAAATGGTGAAAACGCGGGCATCCCGATAATGGCGCTCAATGGCATAATCTTTGATGTAACCGTAACCGCCATGAATTTGCAAGGCCTTTGCCACCACAGAGTTTACCATTTCCGAGGCAAAGAGCTTGGCCATGGAGGCATCCTGGGTGTAATTTAGGCCCCTGTCCTTTTTGGCAGCAGCAGCATATGTGAGCATTCTGGCTGCTTGCAGTTGAGTTGCCATATCAGCCAGAGGGAAGGCAACGCCCTGGAACTTGCCTATGGCCTGGCCAAACTGCTCCCGGCTTTTGGCATAGCGCACAGCCTCGTCAAGGGCGGCCTGGGCCACGCCTATGCTCTGGGCGGCAATGCCTATGCGCCCGCCGTCCAGGGCGGACATGGCAAGGGAAAAACCGTTGCCTTCCCCGCCAAGG
>JASEHB010000062.1:3166-9230 GCA_030018745.1 Desulfatibacillaceae bacterium
CGCCAAGGATATTTTCTTCAGGCACCGCGCAGTCCTCAAAATAAAGATCCGCCGTGTCGGATGCGCAAAGCCCCATTTTGTCTTCAATGCGGCCAACCTTAAAGCCGGGCGTACCCTTTTCCACAATAAAGGCGCTGATGCCCCGGTGTCTCTTGGCTGCATCGGTCTTGGCCGTGACAATTGCAATTCCGGCGTTTTTGCCGCTTGTGATGAAGCGTTTAACGCCGTTTAAAATCCAGCGGCTCCCTTCCCTTTTGGCGACCGTTTCCTGGCGCACCGGGTCCGAGCCGGCCAAAGGCTCGGTCATTGCAAAGGCGCCTATTGTTTTGCCGGAAGCCAAATCCGGCAAAAAGCGGCTTTTTTGCTCATCAGTGCCAAAGCGCAGAATGGACTCGCAAACAACAGAGTTGTGCACGCTCATGACAACCGCCGTGGAGGCGCAGGCATAGGCAATTTCAGAAAGGGCAAGCACATAGCTTAACGAGTCAGCCCCCGAACCCTCATAGGCGTCAGGCACCATCATGCCCATAAGCCCCAGTTGGGCCATCTGTAAAAAATTTTCTTTGGGCCATTTCTTTTGGGAGTCGTTTTCCGCAGCCCAGGGCAGAAGCTTTGCCCTGGCAAATTCCCGGACCATCTTCTGCACCATTTCCTGCTCGGAAGTTAAGCGAAAGCTCATGAGCACCTCTATATTGGCGGGCTTAAAAAGTTAACTGCGCCTGTTGCCCGTAAAAAAGTTCAAACAGCCTTTATTAAACCCAAAGCCTGCCGCTGATCCGGTGGCAAAAGCCTTAAAACCAGGGCCCCGGAGCTTTTAACCGTGTTCTGCCACCGGCAATTTCAGGCAAAAAAATTTTGTAAAAACCTGGCCCGGCTTTTTTGCCGGTCCATTCAAAAAGCAATCCTTACGGCGTATAGACCACCACAAGCAGTTCGGCAGTTGATTCCCCATTATTTTTAAGGTTGTGGGGAATGCCGGAGTTGAAATGCAGGGAGTCGCCGGGGCCAAGCTTGTTAACATGGTCGCCCACGGTTACTTCCATGCTGCCGGAAAGGACATAGACAAACTCCTCTCCCTCATGCTGGTAGCCCACGCCCTTGTGATCCGATTTTGGATCCACCATAATTTTGAAGGCTTTCAGGTGCTTGTGTCTTGCCCCCGGAGAAAGGGTTGTGTAGGCATAGTTTTGGGTGCGCTGGGAATAGGCCTTTTCCCGGCTTTTTTTGGTGGTCTTTTTTTCCTCCAGAAAAAAGCCCGACTCCACCTCCAGGGCGCGGGATATCTGAAGAAGCGCGCCCACAGGGGGCATGACCTCGCCGGACTCGATTTTTTTTAAAAAAGCTGTTGAAAGGCCGGTTTCATTGGCAAGTTGATCCAGAGAGAGGTTTTTTTCTTTGCGCAAGCCCTTTATTCGCTCTCCAAAGACATCGCTTTTGGGGGCAGCTTTTGCCGGGGGCATTTGTGGCCTCCTTAAAATTTGGCGGCAGAGATTATAAGGAAAAGCTCCACAGGAAGAACCTGCCTGCTGCTTTTGAGCTTTTCCGGCCAAAATTACTGACAGATGTTTTACCCTAACAGCGCGACAAAGAAAACCTTCAAAATTAGGGTAATAACAAAACTGCTTTTTGGGCAGAGGAAAGTTTTTTGAAGGCGCTTACGGTAATGAGCGGATTATTTCCATAACCTGCCCTATATTATATGGAATCCGTATAAAAACAACGCCATTGCCAACAATAATGTTGGCAATGGCGTTGGCGCATCCAACGCCGCCCCGTCAGGCTCAATTGGTCCGAATTTTAGCCAACAAAATTGTTGGCTAAATACCGATTTGTGTCCTGCTTTGCCCTGCGGCAACTCCTTATCCATATGAGCACCTTGTTTTTATTGATATTTTATCTGTTAGGCAGTTGCCTTCTTTTCCCAACTGCCCCTGCTGACCAGGGCTGCTTCAGCCCTTGCGCGCTCTTTTTGGCAATCACCGGGTTGTTTATGCTTGCCAGGGGCCAAAAACTTGTGATATTTAACCAACAATAATGTTGGCATAATGGAGAACTAATGGAAAAAAGGCCCTTTTTTCTCAAAGCCGAGTGGATTGAGCCAGAAGTGGCGGAAGGCTCCCTGGTGGTCCGCACCCAGGAGTGCCAGGCCCTTTTGTCCCTTATTGCAGAAATACCGCCCCAGGCCAAAAGACGCCATGTCTTCCTTTACGGCCCCCAGGGGTCGGGCAAAACCCTTGTCCTGAATAATCTTGCAGGTGCGCTTTTGGCAAAGCCCGGCTTATGCGTGCTTAACCTGAAAGGCCTTTTGCACCTTGTGCGCGATGCAGCTTCATTTTTAAGACTTTGCCTTGCCCGGATTGAAGGGCTTTTAAAACCAGGCCAGCCGCAGCCAGGAGCACAGGCCCCCGGTTTAAATAATGTGGCTGAAGCGCTTGCCAGTTTTTGTGAAGGGCAGCAAAAACGGATCATTGTTTTTCTGGATGATTTTGAGCCTCTTTTCACTCAATATCTTCCGGCCAGGGAATTAGGCCGCCTTTTTCTTGCAATTCAAAAAGTTCCGGGCCTTGTTCTGGTCGGCTCCTCCCGGCAGCCCATAAATGATGAGCCGGACTTTGCTTTTTCCAGCCATTTTACAGGGTTTCGTTTGGGACCTCTTTTGCCTGATGAATCGCCAGCTTTATGGAAGCATTGCCAGGGCAGCCCCATGCCCGGCGGTTATTTGCGGCCCCTGGCCATATTGACCGGCAATCTGCCCGGCCCTCTTTGGGCGGCAGGCTCCTCCTTTGACGGAAAAAGCCTGGCTTCTGTGCTTAAAGGGCTTTGCACAAGCCACGCCCCCGCCATAGACAGCGAGGCAGCGGCCCTCCCCCCTGCCGAGCGCAGGATTTACCTTGCCCTTGCAGACCTTTGGGATCCGGCCTCTGCGGCTGACATTGCCGCAATTACCGGGGATACCGTAAATTTCGCCTCTGCCCTTTGTGCCCGGCTGGTGTTGCGCGGGCTTGTTGCCACAAGGGCCAAAACCGGGCGGCAAAAGCTCTATGAGCTTACCCATAGAGGGGCAAATCTTGCCAGAATTTATTTTGGGCCGGATATTGCCGCCCGATCCCGTCTTGTTGGTCTGACAGAATTCATGGAAGCCTGGTATGCTTTAGATAAAGCCCGTCTGACCCCTGCCAAGCCTGCGCAAAAAAAGCCAGCCCGCCCCAAACCACCTCAAACTGTATTGCCAGAATGCGGATATCTTAAAAGCATTGCCCAGGAAGAACCACCTGTCAGCAGCAATGCTGTCAGCGTTGATGCGCCCTCTCCCCGGCCCTCGCCGCTGCCCCTTGAGACTGCGGCAGACAAGGCTTGCAGCATTTATCTGGCTCTTTGCCCCCCCCTCTCCGGTGAAGGTGCGCTTTTGGGAGAAAGCCTGGAGGAAGCCACGGTCCTTGAGCCGGAAAACTCGCTTGCCTGGGGTTTTTGGGGGGCATTTCTTTATGGGCGGGGTGATTTTGAAAGAGCGGAGGACGCCTTTTTAAAATCCATTGAGCTTGATGCAGGAAATTGTTGGGTGTGGCTGCACCTTGGTGCGCTAATGATGGAAACTGTCGGGCGGGCTGTGGATGCAGAGCAGGCCTTCCGCATTGCCCTTTCGCTGGAGCCGGACAACTTTTATGCATTTGCCCTTCTTGGCAGGCTTCTGGCAGACAAACCCGGCCAGGAGGCTCTTGCTGAAAAGGCAATTTTGAAGGCCCTGGACTTAAATCCAGGCTTTGCGGCAGTCCATGCCTTGTTGGGTGAATTTCTCTCCCGGCGCACGGAGCGACAAGCCCAGGCAGAGCAGGCCACCCAAAAGGCCATATCCCTCAATCCAGTATACCCTGCTGTCTGGGACCTGTGCATCCTTGCCCTGCAAAGGCTTCCAGACGGCCAGCAGAAGGCGGAGCAGGCGGCAAGGGCCTGCAAGCTCCTTTTGGAATCGCAGCCGCCGCCGGAAGCAGGCCCTGCCGGAAAAACTGATGCCCTCCCCCCTGCCCCAGCCCCTCCTGACAAAACAAGTCAGTTTGATTTTGGCCAAATTTTGGAGGCGGAGCAAAATGCTGCAAAACGCGGGCAAGCTATCTTGCTTTTGAATGAGGAGGTGCAGAAAAACCCGGACAATGCCTGGGCCGCCAGCCGTCTGGGTGTATTGCTGGGCCATGATGCCTCCTGCCTGGATGAGGCGAACAAGGCTCTGCAAAGGGCCAATGCTCTGTTGCCCAATGATGCCTTTACCCTTGCAGGCCTGGGCTGGGTGCACCACTTGCTTGGCCGACCTGAAGAGGCCCTTGCCTTTTATCAGAAAGCTGTTCAAAGCCAGGATGCCGGGGCCTTTGCCTGGTTTTACAAGGGTGTTCTTTTTGCCGGGGAGCTTAAAGACTCTGTGCGGGCAGAGGAATGTTTCCGCCAAGCCTTTGCCCTGGAGCCGGACGGTCCCTGGGCCTATGCGCACCTTGGCGACTTGCTTTTACAAGACCAGGACAGGGCGGCTGATGCCCGCAAGGCCCTTGCCCGCGCACTGGACCTGGACCCCAAATACGCCTTTGCCCTGGGCGCAATGGCAAGATGGGAAAGCCGTTATGGAGACAAAAACAAGGCTTGGCAGGCTTTTCAGGAAGCGGTGATGCACGCGCCCGAATGCCTGGATGCCTGGGAGGAGCTTATTGAGTTTGCGGCAAACACGCTAAATGACCAGGGCGCTGCCCAGGCCTATGCCAGACAGTGCATTGAGCGGGCAAAAAACCCGCGGGATGCAATAGGACGCATAAAAGCTCTTTTTGTACGCCACAATTGGCCCGGGCTGCCTGTTGAATTTGTTGACAGCCTGCCGGAGCCGCCGCCCGGGCAGGGTTCCCATACTGCCCAGCATGACGGCCCCCTCCAAAAGCCAGCAGCGCAAGACCTCTGGCCCCAGGCCATTAAGGAAAATGCCATCTGGTTTGAGGATGTTCAACGAATAAGGGAAAACCTTTTTTGCGCTGTGAGTTTTTTGTTTGAGGCAATCAAGGCCGGTTTTGCAAAGGAGGCCAAGCCCCTCATGCAGGGCGCTGCCTGCCGACATTTGTTTGAACCCCTTGCCGCCGCCGTGGACGGCATGAAAGCCAAACCCGCTCTGGTGGCTCTTGAAATTTTCCAGGTAGCCAGCGACATAGTTGGGGCGCTTGATGAAAAAGCGTGAGCTTTTTGCCGGGCAGGAAAGGAATTTAAAGTTTTGTTCTGAAAATAACTGTTTTTGGATGCAAAAAAATGGCGGGGAATCGCCAACCGGGTATTTTAAAGCGGGACTCCATGCCCGGCAGACTGCGCCAGATGAGGATTTTTTTTTGCCGGACGCCAGATTTTCGCTCATGACGGGGGTTTTGGCGCTAAAATACGCACTTTTCCTGTTGACATAAGCATTTTGCATCATATATACAAGTTTTAATCTCGGGGAATTCTCTGCAGCACCTTGCCTGTTTACATCCGCAGTACCATCTTCACACCGCATCAGGAAAGGGGGGTAGTCACATGACCAAGCCGGAAGTAATCGAGAAAATGGCCAAAGACTCCAACATCACCAAGGCCCAGGCTGCGGCAGCACTTAAAGCATTTATGGAAAGCGTGAAGGCGGCCTTGAAGAAAAAGGACGGCAAGCTCACGCTGGTTGGCTTTGGAACCTTCTCCAAGGTCCGCCGCAAGGCCCGCAAGGGACGCAATCCCCAGACAGGCGAGCCTATCAAGATCAAGGCCACCAACGCCGTTAAGTTCAAGCCCGGCAAGGCCTTAAAGGAATCCGTCTAGCAACAGGCAAAAAAGGTGGCAGAGACGAAAAGCGGCATACTCTCGTTACGGGGGTGTGTCGCTTTTGGTTTATGGCCGGGTTGAAGGAATTGCCGTAAGCTTCTTTCCGCTGCTTTTCAGCCAAGCATCACTTCAGCGTGCTCTCCATGAGAGGGCGCTCCCCTCTGGCCAGGGCGCTTCCCAAAGCGCTTGCCCTTTCAAGGGCTTCCGGGTGCTTTGCAATATCGCCTTCATGCTCCACTTCGCGAAAAAAAAG
>JASEHB010000660.1 GCA_030018745.1 Desulfatibacillaceae bacterium
GTTGAAAAATATTGCTGGGGGAAAACTTTTTTGGAAAAAAATTTTCCCCCAGCACCCCCTTTTCAAAAAACTTTAAGTTATTTTTTAAGATAGTTATGCGCCACAACACAACCTTGTGCAAATATTGAAGCCCCAAAGGCTGACATAACAGCGAAACAAATTTATTTGCTTATTTTTCACGGGCTGACCAGAGCGATTGTTTTTGCCCAAAAGGTTTCTTTCCGGAAAACCCTTTCAAGAGATTGTGCCTTCACCCCAAAGGAAAGCCTTGATAGCCTCTACCCCTTACAGTCCTGGTGATGAAAAGGGCATTCTTGCCCTTCGCCGGGCTGTTTTCGGCCAGATTGACCCTGTTCGCCTGTTGCCGGAGGCCTGGAAATGGCAGTTTGAAAACAATCCGGCAGGAAAAGGCTTTATCCGGCTGGCATGGAACAAAGGCAGGGTCATCGGCCAGTATGCTGCCATTCCCGTGCGCCTTCTTGTTGACAACAGGCCTGTCCTTGCCGCTTTTTCCTGCGACACCATGATTGATCCGGCCTATCGGGGAAAAGGCCTTTTTGTGCAGCTTGCAAATGAGCTTTATGATGATTTGGCCCAAGCAGGCATAGACCTTGTATGGGGCTTTCCCAATTCCAGCTCCATGCCCGGCTTCACCCGCAGGCTTGGCTGGAAAAAAATCTGCCCCCTGCCCTTTTTTGGCGGTTTTTCAAGCTATTTTGATCTGGCGGGCCTCTTTGCCAAAAAAATCTTCAGGAGCAACCCCGCTGCCTTTGGTCCTGTAGGCCGCTTCGGGCCGGAGCATGATGCCCTGTGGAAGGAAAACGCCCCCAAAAAAGGCATTGTGCAGGTAAAGGACAGCGCCTGGTGCAACTGGCGCTACATGGACAGGTACGAATTTGGCTATGAGGCCCTTGAAATACCCGGAGCCAACGGCCTGCCGGAAGCTTTTTTCGTGCTCCGCCGCCAGTTTTTCCGCAAAATCCCCGTCTGTGTTCTGGTGGATTTTTTCCCTTTTTCTGCTGCCAGCAAAAAAAACGGCAGGCTTATTGCTCTGGCTGCCGCAAACATCATGAAATCACCGGCCATTGCAGCCGCATTTTCGCCAGCCCTCTGGCCTGCTGCCCGCAAACTGGGCCTGTTTAAAGCACCGGGCCTTGTTTCCCCCAAAAAAATCCATTTGGCCGCCCGTTTTTCTCCGGCCCTCTCCGGCCCTTTGGCCAATCCATCCGCCTGGTTTTGCGCCCTTTCCGATACTGACCTTGTATAAGCCAAAAACTGTCTTCAAATGGAAAAGGTTTTCTTGACAAAATACGGCGGAGCCGTTACCAATGCCTTCTTGTAATGTGCAATACTCCTACCCTTTGCCAAAGCCAGCAGGGGGCTTGTAAGGAGCAGGGGTAAATACAGCCAAGGAGGCTTTCATCGATGAACCTGGCCGTTCTTGTTTATGTGGCCCTGGCTATCTGTATTCTGGGGCTTGTCATCAAAAAGCTGTCCCTGTTTTTGCGGGACATGGGCATCTATGCTTCCGGCGAGCCAAAGGCAAGGCGGATAATTGCTGGAATAACCGGCTCATGGGGCGTGTTGTTTTCAAAAAAGATTTTTCGCGCGCTGTGGGTTTTTATTGCAGATGTCCTTCTTCAACT
>JASEHB010000661.1 GCA_030018745.1 Desulfatibacillaceae bacterium
GGGCCACCGGTGCAGGGGTTTTGCGGGACTGCGCCCTGCGGGGCCTGGATGCAATCCTTCTGGAAAAGGACGACCTGGCTGCCGGAACAACGGGCCGCAACCACGGGCTTTTGCATTCCGGGGCAAGGTATGCGGTAAATGACAGGGAGTCTGCTGCCGAGTGCATTGCGGAAAACCGCATTCTGCGAAAAATCGCCAGCCACACCATTGAAGAAACCGGCGGGCTTTTTGTCACCCTTCCGGGCGATGACCCGGACTACCACGACCAACTGCTTGCCGCGTGCGGCGAGGCAGGCGTGCCTGCTCACGATATTGGCGTTGACCGCGCCCGGCGCATGGAGCCAACCGTAAACCCGCAGATTGTGCGCGCCCTGTGGGTGCCTGATGCCACCATAGACCCCTTCCGCCTTACATCTTCCAATGCCCTGGATGCAATCAACCGCGGGGCAAGGGTTTTAACCCGCACCCAGGTTGTTGGCATAAGCGTAAAAGACGGCAGGGCTGTCGGCGTCATTGCAAAAAACACCCAAAGCGGCCAGGAATCGTTCATTTCCGGCCAGGTCATTGTCAACGCAGCCGGGGTTCACGGCCAGCACATCCTTTCCCTTGCAGACATAAAGCTGCCAATGTTCCCTTCAAAAGGCTCGATGGTAATAATTGATTACCGGGTCAACAACATGGTCATAAACCGCTGCCGCCCGCCTGCTGACGGAGACATAATCGTTCCCGGCGACACGGTTTCACTCATCGGCACCACCAGCAAAAAAATCCCCTATGAGCAGATTGACAACCTTTTTGTTGAAGATGATGAAATTGAAGTTCTGCTTGCTGACGGCGAAAAACTCATCCCCAATGTGAGCAAAACCCGCGTTCTGCGGGCCTATGCAGGGGTGCGGCCCCTTGTGAGCGTTTCAAACAGCATTGACGGCAGGAAGATAAGCCGGGGCATAGTTCTCATTGATCACAAAAGGCGCGACAACATTGAAGGCCTTGTGACCATAGCCGGGGGCAAGCTCACCACCTACCGGCTCATGGCCAGCATGGCAACAGACATGGTCTGCGAAAAGCTTGGGGTTGGGGCCTCCTGCACAACGCATGAAAAACCACTGCCCGGCTCCGAAAAACTTCTGCCCCGCAAAAAGAGCGTGGAGGGTTTTACAGGGGCTTCCCGCTCTGTTGTGGGGGCAACCCATTTCCGCCACGGCGAGAGGGTGCGCCGCATACTCACCCAGGACCCGGACAGTTACGGGCTTGTGTGCGAATGCGAAATGGTTACAGCAGGAGAGGTGGAATACGCCTTAAAAAACCTGGCTGTAAAGGACATAGTTGATCTGCGCCGCCGCACCCGGTTGGGCATGGGGCCTTGCCAGGGCGCTTTGTGCGCATATCGGGCAGCCGGGCTTTTCAACCAGCTTGGGGGTGTTGAAGGCGACCGGGCGGTTGATATGCTCAAAGATTTTCTGGAAGAGCGCTGGAAGGGCATAAAACCCGTGCTGTGGGGCGATGCCCTGCGGGAAGCGGAATTTGGCCACTGGATATACCAGGGGCTTTTCGGCCTGGATGGAGATGAGCCTTAAAACTGCCATGTTTTTGGGCTTCTGAAAAATCCAAAACGGGTTCGGGCTTCCCTACAGCAAATG
>JASEHB010000063.1 GCA_030018745.1 Desulfatibacillaceae bacterium
TCCGGAGCTTTTTTAAATGGCAAAAACCGCCTTTCTTTTTCCCGGCCAAGGCTCCCAGATTGTAGGCATGGGAAAGGATCTGTTTGAGGAATTTAGCTTTGTGCGGGATATCTTTGACATGACTGATGACCTTTGCAAGGCTCACATAAGAAAAATCTGCTTTAACGGCCCTTTTGATGAGCTGACTCACACTGTGAACTGCCAGCCAGCGGTAACAGCCGTAAACCTTGCCTGCCTGGCGGCCCTTGAAAAAGAGGGCGCTTTTCCCGATGCAGCAGCAGGCCACAGCCTGGGCGAGTTTGGCGCCCTGGCCGCAGCAGAGTGCCTTTCCCTTGAAGAGGCAACAAAGCTTGTAACCGTGCGGGCAAGGCTTATGCACAGGGAGGCCATTGCCAACCCCGGCGCAATGCATGCAATTGTGGGTCTGGACTTTGAGGCGGTGCAGAATATAACGCGGCAGGCCTGCTCTTTAGGGCCGGTGAGCATTGCAAACCACAATTCCCCCGCCCAGGTTGTGATAACAGGAAGCTGCCAGGGTGTTGAAAGGGCCGCAGAGCTTGCCAGGGAGCAGAAGGCAAGGTGCATACCCCTTAAGGTTTCCGGCGCATGGCACAGCGTGCTCATGGAAAAGGCGGGTGCTGACTTTGCCCCCCTTGTGGAAGGCGCTGCCTTTGCGGATGCAAAAATGCCCGTGGCCCTCAATGTTGTCGGCAGGCTTGTAACCATTGGCCAGGAAATCCGCCAAGCAATGGCCGTGCAGCTTACAAGCCCGGTTCTTTGGTGCGACTGCATAAAAGCACTGTTTGACAGCGGGGTTGAAACATTTGTGGAAGTCGGCCCCGGCAAGGTGCTCACCGGGCTGGCAAAAAAAATCCTGGGCAGCGAAAACGACCTGCGCTTCTTCAATGTGGACGGACTTCCAAGCCTGGAGGCCTATTTAAAAGAGCGGTAGAGAAAGAATCGCTGGGAGAAAAGCTTTAAAATATCAAATAGTTATCTGCCACATGGCAGTCAATGAAACCTGTTCGGGCAGGATAAGCCGGAAAAAAGTACAGACTTTTTAAATTCAAGCCGGGCCTATGCGCCAACTATTCAATATCCTGCTGTTTTCTGCCGCATTTTTATTTTGGGCCTGTCCTGCACTGGCCCAGGGTACAGGCCTTTCCCTGACCATGACAACCCAGGCGGATGCCAACAGGCTCACGGTTACAGTTCTTGCAAAAAATTCCGGCACAAAGGCCCTTTTCAACCTTGCCCCTGTTCTGGAAATTCCAAAGCAGGCCATAAAAACCGCCCCTCTGGCAGCGCTGGAGCCGGGCGCAAGCCACAGCTTTATTTTTTTCCTTTCCAGGGCGCGCATACCCGGGCCTGGCAGGTATACGGCCATTTTCAAAATAAAATATGAGGACGGGAAAAAAAATAGCTATTGCGCCGTGCACGGCGGACTTTTTGCCACAAAGCCAAGCCTTGAAACGGATATAAAAATCAGCGCCGGAGATGTCCTTGTTGATGGCCGGACAATCCTTTCCCTTATGATTGAAAACTCAGGGCAAAGGGCAAGGGATTTGGAGATTGAGCTTGTGGCTCCCTGCGGCCTGATTGTGGAAAAACCCCGCCGCATGGCGCTTTTTATGCCGGGCCAGCAGGCAGAGTTTGAATTTGCCCTTTCAAACCAATCCTGGCCGCCAAGCTCCAAGCTGCCGGTATTTGCAGTGGTCAGGTTCAACGAGGACTACACAGCCAATGCGGCAATGGCCAAGGCAATGGTCAGCGTTGCCGACCGTTATGAGCCGTGGTTCATGCGTCTTACAAAGCTCTGGTTGATCCTTGCCATTTCTCTGTGCGTTTTTGCCATAATCCACGGGGTTGTTTTGGCCAGAAAGAGAAGGGCAGCAAAAAAAGCCTTGAAAGTTTTTTAACCGCCACCCTTTTGAGACCTTGAATGCTTGCAATTTTAAACGGCGATGATTACGGGCTTTGCCTTGGCGCAAACAGGGGGGTGGAAAAAGCCTTTGAGGAGGGCCTGTTGCGCTCGGTTGGCATAATGGCAGGAGGCTACGCCTTTGAGCAGGCAGCAGACTATGCCAGGGCGCACCCAAAACTGGACATTGGCATACATCTGGTTCTTACTGACGAGGCAAGCCTTTTGGGCGCAAACAGGCTTTTTGCCGGGCTGGATGCTGGCTCAAAACTGCCGCCGATGGAAAAGGTTTTTCTGCTGGCTGCTGCAAAAAAAATCCCTCTCTCTGCTGTTTACCGGGAGTGGGATGCACAGATAAGGCGCGTGAAGGATGCCGGGCTTTCCCCAACCCACCTGGACAGCCACCAGTTTGTTCACCTTTTTCCAGGCCTCTGGCAGGTATGCACAGAGCTGGCCCGCCAGCACAGCATTGCCTTTGTGCGCAGCAGCATTGCCGAGCCTTTGAGCTTTTCCGCCGGGTTTGGCCGTCTTGTTGAATACGCGGCCCTGTCAGTTTGGCAAAAGGCCTTTATCCCCGGCAAGGCCAGGCACCTCAAAAACCCGGTTTGCGCGGGCTTCCTGCACGCTGGCGGCAGGCTCACCCTGGAGAGGATCAAGGCTATTTTGCACAGTCTTACATCCCGGCCGGTTGTGGAGATAATGCTCCACCCCGCCCTTGTTGATGACAAAATGAAGGCGCAATACAGCCATTGGGATTACTGCTGGGAAAATGATGTGACACTTGCCTGCGACCCGGCTCTTGAGAAAGTTCTGGCCCAATATGGCAGGCGGGCTGGGTCCTTTGGGGAGCTTTTATGAGCCGGGTGCTTCTTATAAACCCCAACTGGACGGGCATATCCAGCCAGCAGCAGATACAGTTCAAGCGCCTTTGGCAGCCCCTTTGCCTTGCCAACAGCGCGGCCATGCTGGAAAAGGCCGGGCATTTTGTGCGCCTTGCGGACAACAATGTTTTAAGGCTGTCCCCCTTGGCTTTGGGCAGCCTGGCCAAAGGCTTTGATGCTGTCTTTATAACATCCACACCGTATGATCGCTGGCAGTGCCCGGCCCTGGACATAGGCTTTTTTATTGATTCAACAGCCTTTTTGCCCAAAAAGCGCCTTTACATAATGGGCGCCCATGTTACAGAGCGGCCCCTTGCCCTGCTTGAGGCAACCGGAGCCAGAGCCGCCATTCTGGGCGAGCCGGAGCAGACAATTTCTGCCATTGTTGAACAGGATATTCCCCAGGACAGGCCTTTTGCCCCCATTGAGGGCTGCGCCTGGGTGGAGGAGGGCTTGCTGCAGAAGGCCCCCCAAAGGCCCTGGATGGAAAACCTGGATGAAATGCCATATCCGGCCTTCCACCTTCTGCCAATGAGCCGCTACCACTATTTTCCGGCAATGGGGCATAACTTTGCCCTGCTGGAGGCCTCCCGTGGGTGCCCGGTGGGCTGCACATTCTGTTATCTGGGGATGTACGGGCCAAAGGTGAGGCGCAAGGAGCCAATGCGATTTTTGGATGAGGTGGATTTTGTGGCCCGGCGCTTTGGGGTGAAAAACTTTTACTTCATGGATCTGGAATTTTGCCTTTCAAGGCGCTTTGTGGAGGCTTTCTGCCTTGGCATGATCAAGCGGCGGATAAAGGCAAACTGGACCTGCCAGACCCGCGTTACAGACATGGACCTGCCCCTTGCCCGCCTTATGCGCTGTGCTGGGTGCAGCCTCATTCATTTTGGCGTGGAATCGGGCGATGAAAAAGTTCTTGCAGCCACAAAAAAGGGCATAAGCCGCCAAAGCGCCTCTGATGCGGTAAGAGCCTGCCGCAGGGCAGGCATAAGAACCGCCCTTTTTTTCAATTTCGGCTTTCCCAACGAAACAAAAGGGCAAATGGAAACAACGCTTCAATTTGCCTGTGAGCTAAACCCCACCTTTGCCTCTTTTCACCTGGTGGTGCCTTTTCCGGGAACAGCCCTTGCAGAGCAGACAGGCACAGACCCCAAAGCCTTCCCGCCGGGCCTCTATCCCCAATACAATTTTGCCTGCCACGGCCTGCCAGCCCTCAAGGCCATGCTCAACAAAGCCTACCTGAAATTCTATTTGCGGCCGCAATGGGCCTTTGCCTTTTTAAGCGACAGCCATAAGGCCAGCAAACAGATAATTAAAGGACGGCCATAAAGCAGGGGGCTTCAGTCAGCCGCTTTTTTTATGGTTGATTTGTAGGCAAAGGCCAGCTCATCGTTTTTAAGCCCCACCTGCACGCTGCCTCCGCTGGCAAGCCTTCCAAAAAGTATTTCATCGGCCAGGGCGTCTTTTATAAGGGTCTGCATTACCCGTGCAAGGGGCCTTGCCCCGAACTTGGGGTCATAGCCCTTGCGGGCAAGCCAGGTGCGGGCCTGGGGGGTAAGGGTCACGGCAACCTTGCGCTCTGCAAGCTGGGTGCAAATCTCCACAAGGTTTTTGTCAACAATCTGCTCCATAACCTTTGGGGAGAGGTTGTTGAAGGCGATTATGCCGTCAAGGCGGTTTCTAAACTCCGGGGAAAAGGTTTTTTCCACAGCTTTGAGGCCCTTGGACTGGGCATCGCTGCTGTCGGATGAAAAGCCGATGGCGTTGACATCCATCTCGCGCGCCCCGGCATTGCTTGTCATTATGAGGATGACATTTCTAAAATCCGCCTTCTTGCCGTTGTGGTCGGTCAGCGTGGCGTGATCCATGACCTGGAGCAGTATGTTGAACACATCTGGATGGGCCTTTTCCATTTCATCGAGCAGAAGCACGCTGTGGGGGTTGCGGTTCACCTGCTCGGTGAGCATTCCGGCCTGCTCAAAACCCACATAGCCGGGCGGCGCGCCTATAAGCCGGGCCACGGTGTGCTTTTCCATATACTCACTCATGTCAAAGCGCAAAAAGGCAACCCCAAGGGTTTTGGCAAGCTGGAGCGCCACCTCGGTTTTGCCCACACCTGTTGGGCCGACAAACAAAAATGAGCCAACCGGTCTTGAGGGAGCTGCAAGGCCCGCGCGCGAGCGCTTGATGGCCGTTACCAGGTGGCCTATGGCCTCATCCTGGCCGAAAACAAAGGATTTTAGCTGGGGCAGAAGGGTTTCCAGCCGCACAAGGTCGGACGAGCTTACGCTTCTGGCCGGAATTTTGGCGATTTTGGCAACAATGGCCTCAATGTCCTTTTCGCCCACTGTTTTTCTTTTTGTCTTGCGGTGCAGGTTGAGGCTGGCCCCGGCCTCGTCCATGACATCAATGGCCTTGTCGGGCAGAAAGCGGTCGTTAATGTGCCGGGCGCTCAATTTGGCGCAGGCCTCCAGTGCAGGGGCGGTGTAGCGGATTTTGTGGTGCCTTTCGTAATGGGGGGCAAGGCCCTTTAAAATGCCTATTGTCTCGTCAACGGAAGGCTCCTGAATTTCAATCTTTTCAAAGCGGCGGCACAGGGCACGATCCTTTTCAAAATGGTTTTTGTATTCCTCATAGGTGGATGAGCCGATGCAGCGGAGCTGGCCCATTGCCAGGGCGGGCTTTAGTATGTTGCCCGCATCCATGGAGCCGCCGCTTGTGGCCCCTGCGCCCACCACCGTGTGAATTTCATCAATAAAAAGAATTGCATTGGGAATCTTGCAGACAGCGGCAATGACGGCCTTGAGCCTTTCCTCGAACTCTCCCCTGAACTTGGTGCCTGCCAGCATTCCGCCCAGATCAAGGGTGTAAATTTCTGCGTTTTTAAGAAAATCCGGAACAAGCCCCTGGGAGATTTTAAGGGCCAGGCCCTCTGCCAGAGCGGTTTTGCCCACACCCGGCTCGCCCACAAAAACCGGGTTGTTCTTGCGCCTTCTGGCAAGAACCTGCATGGCGCGGGCAAGTTCAGGCTCCCGGCCTATTATGGGGTCGATCAGGCCCATCTGCGCCTTCTGTGCCAAATTCACCGTGAAAAGGGCCAGGGGGTCGGAGCCGGGCTTTGGCCCCGGTTTTTCCTGGTCCATGCGGCTGGTAAGCTCCTCAAGGGGGTCCCTGTCCAGCACCTTGGAAACCCCGTGGGAGATGAATTCCAGAACATCCAGCCGGGTTATGCCCTGATTGCGCAAAAAGTGGACAGCATGGGAGTCCCGCTCAAAGAACATGGAGGCAAGGACATCGCCCACATCCACCTCCTTTTTGCCGGAAGACTCCACATGACCCACAGCCCTCTGCATGAGCCTGTGGAAGCCCACAGTCTGCTCCAGCACATATTCGCCCTCGCCTGGAACAACCGAGACCTTGGTTTCAAAAAATTTTTCAAGATCCTTCTGGAGGCTTTCCACATCCCCGCCGCAGTGGGTTATTATCTCCATGCCCGATGCATCCCCTATGACGGAATAGAGGATGTGCTCAACGCAGAGATATTCGTGCCGTCTGCGCTTGGCTTCGTTTACGGCAATGGCGATTGCGTCTTCCAGTTCCTTGCTTATCATGGCTCGTATCTGCCTCCAGGCCCCGTAAAAGGGGGCCGTTGGATTTTTATTCTGGCTCCAGAGAACATTTTAACGGAAAGCCGCTTCGCCGCGCAAGCTGATGCACTGTTGCCACCTTTGTCTCGGCTATCTCGCGGGTGTAAACTCCACAAAGGCCCATGCCCTTAAGGTGCACGCTCCACATTATCTGCACAGCCTCATCATGCGCCTTTTTAAAAACCCTTTCCAGCACATGAACAACAAAGTCCATGCTTGTGTAGTCGTCATTGTGCAGAAGAACCTTGTACATGGAGGGATGCCCCTCCTCCACGCCGGTTTCTTCCAGCACGCTTTCTTCGGCAAATGGTTTTTGCGGACTCATGGCGCTCTTTGTTTTTGTCCTTATATTATCAATATTGCGTCAGACGAAATCTAATTACGCAATTAAATAAAATCAAGGCCACAAGGATTTTGGGCTTTGTCTCGACAGAAAAAGGCATTGTCTGATAGGATTTTGAACATGAAAAGAAGCGCTCTCCTACATTCCTTGCCAATCAAACGCCTGCTTGCAGCCCTGCTTGGGGTTTTTCTGGTCCTTGCGCCAGGCCCTGCCTGGGGCCTTACCGTGGCCCAGGAGCGCGAGCTTGGCGAAAAGTTCATGCAGGAGGTTTTTGAAAAGCTGCCCCTTGTGCATGATCCGGCCATTGTGGGTCTTGTGGAAAAAATAGGGGCGAACATAATGCAGACAGCAGGCCCACAGCCCTTTGAATACCGCTTTTTTGTGGCGGATATGGATGTTTTTAACGCCTTTGCAGGCCCTGCTGGAAACATCTTCTTCAACCGCGGGCTTATTACAGCCCTGGAAAATGAGGGCCAGCTTGCCGGAATTGTTGCCCACGAAGTGGCCCACGGCATAAGCCGACACATTGCAAGCAGACTGGCCAGGGAGCAGAAAATTCAACTTGCCAGTGTGGTGGGCGCAGTGGCGGCCCTTCTTCTGGGAGCAGGCCCGGCAGGCCTTGTGGGGCCGCTGGCCGCAGGCCAGTCTTTAAGCCTTGCTTACAGCAGGGAGGATGAGCGCCAGGCAGACCAGATAGGCATGGAGATTCTCACAAGGGCGGGTTACGGGGGCAGCGACTTTCTGGATGCAATGACAAAGATGCGCGCTGCATCCTGGTGGGGGCCACAGCAGGTACCCACTTACCTTACCACCCATCCGGGCGCAGATGAGCGCATTGTTTACCTGGACACCTGGGTTGCCATGAATCCGGAAAAGGCAATGCCCACCCGCAAAATTGACCCCTATTTTTTTGACAGGGCCAAAAGCCGGACAATGGCCCTTTTTGAAGAGCCTGCAATAGCCCGCAGCAAGCTGGAGAGCCTGGCCCGTGAGCAGCCGGAAAATGCTGCTTTCCAATACGGGCTTGCCCTTGCCTTTGCAAGGCTTGGCAACAGGGATGCAGCCATGGCGAGGGCGGAAAAGGCACTTCAACTAAAGCCCTTTGATCCATTTGTCCTGGCCATTGCAGGAAGGCTGTATTTTGAGACGGGAAATTCTGAAAAGGCCCTTGCAAGCCTTCAGGCAGCCCTTGGTGCAGACCCGGAAAATGCAGAGGCCAATCTTTGGCTTGGAAGGGTTTATCTCAATGACGGCAACCTGGATACTGCTGCCATGCACCTGGAAAAGGCCGTTGATTTAAACCCCAAGGACAGCCTTGCCCTGTACACCCTGGGTCAGGCTTTAGGCAGAAGGGGCGACATGGCAAAGGCCCATTACTATCTGGGCCGCTATCACCTGGGCCAGAAGGATATGCAAAACGCCCTGTTCCACTTGAACAGGGCGCGCGAGCTTGCCGCAGGCGACACGGAGCTTCTGGAAAAAATCTCAAAGGTCATGCCTGCCGCCAGCCGCAGGTAGCGCCCTTTTATTCAGAGAGCTTTTCCAGCATTTTTTGCACAGCCGCCCTTGCAGGAGAATCCGTATCAAAGGGCGAAACTCCAGCCACATCCGCCTCTATGAGCCGGTTGTCAAAGGGTACAAAGCCCAGAAACTCGAAATCGGGCAGGTTCTCCTTTAAAAAGGCCTCATCAGCAGGGCCGCGGATTTTATTTCCCACAACAGCTATTTTGGTGAGCTTTATCTGGGAGGCAAGCTCC
Organism: Desulfatibacillaceae bacterium; assembly: GCA_030018745.1. Taxonomy (GTDB): domain Bacteria; phylum Desulfobacterota; class Desulfobacteria; order Desulfobacterales; family Desulfatibacillaceae; genus JAGVAW01. The sequence goes on from JASEHB010000063.1 coordinate 8,553, forward strand.
CGCACATGCTTTGCAGTCTCAATGCTGCGCCTGCCCGGCTCCACAACCACAATGAGTTTATCAACCGCCATTGCCGTGCCACGGCCAAGGTGCTCTATGCCAGCCTCCATGTCCATCACAACCACCTCGTCCCGTGCAAGGATGACATGGCTCACAAGGACTTTTAGCATGGTGCTTTCCGGGCATATGCAGCCTGCGCCGCCCTTTTTCACCCCGCCAAGGCGCATGAGCTTAATGTTGCCAAGCTTTGCGGAAAGGGCTTCGGGCAGATCATCCACCTTGGGGTTGAGCTTGAAAAAGGAGCCGATGGCGCCGGGTTTTGATTCGGTTCGCTCGGCAATAAGATCCTTCATCTCGGATATGGGCGTTATCTTATGGGCATCGGGAATGCCAAGGGCCGAAGCAAGGTTTGCGTCCGGGTCTGCATCAATGGCAAGCACCCGCTTGCCGGCCTGGTCCAGGGTGCGGATGAGAAGCGCCGAAAAAGTTGTCTTGCCAACACCGCCCTTGCCGCTGACCGCCAGTTTCATGGTTTATCCTTTCCACATAAAAATGCCCTCGCCAATAAAGTGCAATTGCAATTGCCACTTAAACTAATACAGGCAGGCCCCAAGGGCAACCTTGGGGAAGAAA
>JASEHB010000662.1 GCA_030018745.1 Desulfatibacillaceae bacterium
AGTTCGGCGCCTCGGGCTGCGAGCCATGCGACCGGATGCAGCCCATTCTGGACAGGCTCAAGGCAAAATTTCCAAAAACCCTGAATGTTGTCTTCATTAATGTAAGGGATCAGCCGATTCTTGCCGCGCGCTACAGCATCCGCTCCATTCCCGTGCAGGCTTTTTTTGATGAGGATGGGAAGGAAGCCTTCCGGCACACGGGCTTTTTTTCCCAGGAAAATGTTGAGGAGCAGCTTGCCAAGCTGGGCGTAAAATAAGAGGCGGCAGCTCCTTGGCTTTTTAAAAATGAAAGATTGCCTGAATTAAACCCCTTGAAGGAAGCGGAATGCTAAACGAGATTTTTCTTGCCGTAAACTCCTGGATGTCGGGGGGCTTGCTTGTGGCAGCTTTGGGCTGCTTTGCCTGGGGGGTTATAAGTGTTGCCCTTTCGCCCTGCCACCTTGCATCCATACCTCTTATTGTGGGTTATGTGGCAGGCCAGGAAAAGCTGCTGGAGGCAAAAGGCGCAGCTAGGTATGCTGTTGCCTTCACTGTGGGGCTTTTCATAACAATAGCCCTGCTTGGGGTTGCAAGCGCCCTTCTTGGCAGAATGCTCGGCGAGGTAAGCCCCTACTGGACAATACTTGTGGGGGCCATTTTGCTGTGGGTGGCTCTGGATATGCTTGGGGTTAAGGCCTGCTCCATGTCCAGCGGCCCCATTTCCCGGCTCCGGGTAAAGGGCATACGCGGGGCCTTTGTGCTGGGGCTGGCCTATGGAGTGCTTTCCGGGTCCTGCACCTTTGGCTTTATTGCCCCCATTCTGGCGGTCATCACAATACAGCAGAAAGTTGCCACCGGCATTTTATACATTGTTCTTTTTGGCATAGGCCACTGCCTGCCAATTGCCATTGCAGGCTCCAGCGCCGCGCTTGTGAGAAAAATTCTGGAAAACAACGCCTTTCACAGAGGCACAAGCGCCTTTCGAAAGGCTGCCGGGGTTCTTGTGGGAAGCCTGGCAATCTATTTTCTGTTAAGGCCCTTTCTGCAAAACCCTGTTATTTGAGGCAGGGCCGTTGCGCTAAAAAGTTATTGGCCGGGGCAAAGAAGGCTCCAGTCCCTGCCCCGAACATCTAACAGGGTTTCATTCCCCCAAAGAACGGCAACCGTAAACTTTTTAATGGGCCTGAAACCCAAAAAGGCATACCGCAGCCAAAAAGGAAAGGATTTGCCATGACAAGGTTGAATAAGGGCTTGCTTTTGATTTTTGCAGCAGTCTGTATTCTGGCCTGGCACCCGGCGGCTTTTGCCCAGGATGCGCCTGTTGTGTATGCGCCCCAGCCTGAATATGAGTTTGAGCCGGTTTCTGAAGGCACAAAGATAAGCCACGAATTTGTGCTGCAAAACAAGGGGCTTGCCACCCTTGTAATCGAGCGCATACTGACTGGTTGAGGCTGCACAGCCGCGTCTTTTACGCGGGAAATCCCTCCTGGAAACGAGGGAACAATAGTGGTTAATGTGGATACAACCGGCCATGGCGGCAGGCACATGGGCGAAGTGGTGAGAGTGTTCACCAATGACCCTGCCCATCCCGAACTCCGCCTGTCCATCACCGGCCAGGTAAGGGCCTTTGCTTCTGTTGAGCCACGATATTTGCAGA
>JASEHB010000663.1 GCA_030018745.1 Desulfatibacillaceae bacterium
TTCCCGATTTATTGCTTTTCAACGGCGGGGCATTGAAGCCGCCCCTGCTTCAGGAGCGCATCCGCCAGGCTGTGAAGCACTGGTTTGGCGCAGACCGCCTGCCCGGTGTGCTCGAAAACCCGGATCTGGATTTGGCGGTTTCGCGCGGGGCTGCATACTACGGGCTTGTAAAGGCCGGCCAGGGCGTGCGCGTGGGTTCGGGAAGCGCCAGGGGCTATTACCTTGAGGTGGGTGATGGTGCTGACGGCCCCCCAAGGGCGCTGTGCCTCATGGAGCGCGGCGTTGAGGAAGGCACGGTTCTTGAGCTTGCAGACAGGCAGTTTGTTGTCCTTACAAACCAGCCCGTGAGCTTCCAGGTTTATTCGTCAAGCTTCCGCTCCGGCGACAAGGCCGGCGACCTTGTTGAAATTGACGACACATTGACCCGCCTGCCGCCCATCCGCACTGTCATCCAGTTTGGCAAAAAGGCCGGTCAGCAAAGCCTGCCTGTTCATATTGAGGCCAGATACACCGAGCTTGGCGCCCTTGAGCTTTGGTGCGCGTCCCTGCGCACGGAGCACCGCTGGCGCTTGCAGTTCCAGTTGCGGGACACGGCCCAAAAAGCCCAGGTTGTTGATGAAAGGATTTTTGAAGAGGAGGTTGTGACCCAGGCCCTGGCGATTCTGGAAGAAGCCCTGAAAAGCTCATCTTCGCCCCAGACCCTTGAAAAGCTTGCCAACACCCTGGCCCAGGCCGTTGAAATGCCAAAGGAAAAATGGCCGCTTTCCCTTATACGCCGGTTTGCCGACTTCCTTCTGGAAAAAAATGAAAGCCGCCTTGTCAGCCCTGCTCATCTCATCCGCTGGCAAAACCTTGCCGGATTCTGCATGAGGCCCGGCTTTGGGGATGCCCTTGATGAGCACCGCTGCCGAAGCATCTGGCCCCTTTTTCAGAAAGGGCAGGCATTTTCCAACAACCAGCAGGCCCGTCAGGAATGGTGGGTTCTGTGGCGTAGGGTGGCAGGGGGCTTGACCGCCGGGCAGCAGCGCCAGATAATTCAGACAGTGGGGCCTGTTATCCGCCCCAAAAAAGGCGCAGCAAAGCTTGCAGCCCAGGAGGCCCTTGAAATATGGATGCTCATAGGCAACCTTGAGCGGCTTCTTGTTAAAGACAAAATTGATTTCGGACGCCACCTGCTGCAATCCATAAAGCCGGGCAAGGCAAAACCCCAGGAGCTTTGGGCGCTCTCGCGCCTTGGAGCCAGGGAGCTTCTTTACGGCCCGCTGGACAGGGTCATTCCTGTTGAGGAGGCTGTCAACTGGATAGACAGCCTGCTTTCAATGGAATGGAAGAACCCCAGGCCCGCTGCCCAGGCATTGTGCCTTCTGGCCCGCAAAACAGGGGACAGAAAGCGCGATGTGCCGCCTCCAGCCGCCAAGCGGGTCATGGAATGGCTGGCAGCCCATAATGGGACGGAGCAGCAGATTAAAATGGTGACAAGCCCTGTTGTTGATGACAGGCAGTTGCAGGAGGAGCAGTTTGGGGAGGGGTTGCCGTCTGGAATAGTGTTATCGTGAGGGGCGGCCCCAGGAAGCCGTGGGCGGCGTTATGCGGGGCATCGCCGGGTCTCGATGTACTTTGAGTACACCTTCGC
>JASEHB010000064.1 GCA_030018745.1 Desulfatibacillaceae bacterium
TATCCTTGCCAGAAGCTATTTTCTGGTGCAGATCTTCCATTGCAAGCCTGCCGGAATCCGCATTTCCCAAGCCTGCAGGCAGTGAAATATGGACAATGTGGAACTGACGGCGGCCAGCATACAGGCTCTCGTTCTCCTTGTAATGGCGCTCCACTTCCTGGGGGGTGACCACAATGCGGGATGTCACCTCGCGATCCAGAACCCTTTTGCGGAGAATATCCTCCTTGCGGCTTTTGCGGAAGGACTCTATTGTATGGCCCTCCTGGGCCAGCAGGAGGTTAAGGCGCTCATCGGATAAACCGCCCTCCTTTTTAATCTCCTCGATGTGGGCGTCCACCTCCTTGTCATCAACGCTCACTTTTAGCCTTCTGGCCTCCTGATCAACAAGCATCCTGTCAATGAGGCCTTGCAGAACCTCCTCCCTCATACGGGACAGATACTCCTGCTCCTGGCCGGGGCTGTATCCGGCCTGGCTAAGCCGCTCATGCAGGGGTAGCATGGCATCTTCCAGATCGGTAAGGCGGATTATCTCGTTGTTGACAACCGCAACAATGCGGTCCACAAGCTCTGCGCGCAGGTTGCCAGGGTAAAGGCACATAAGCACGGCGAGAAGGCCAAGGGCTGCAACAAGGCTGCGTCTGCCAGCCTTGTTTACGGGAACAAAAAGCTTTGAAATCATAAAAACTCCGTATTGCGTTTCACGGGGTACAGGCTTTCCAGCTCCTTTATCCATCGGGCGTATTCCTCCTGCAAATCCCGCACCCCAATGGTACGGGATGCGGCGCGTGGCCAGACGCTGGCCTTGCTCAAAGAATCCGGCTGGCTTTGAGCAAGGGGAATTTGCCCCTGGATATCGCCAATCAGCCAAAAGCGGCGCTCCACTGCGCGAAGCACCAGAAGCCGCCTGTGCAGGCTTTCCTTCCACACCTCAAATGCCACACCCGTCTGCTGAAAAATCTCCTTGAAGGTGTTGTCAGGGTAGTCTGCGGCAATAACTGCAATCTCGCTGTCAAGCTCATCTGGAGATATTGATATGGCATTGTTTGCTGCCCACTGGGCAACAAGCATCTGCTCGACAAGCTCATCCAAAAAAAGAAGCCGGGCCTTGCGCCGGTTTACCGGATTTTCCAAGTCCTCGGCAGGAAGCTCGGAAGCTACCAGGGCAAAAAAGGCGTTGAACTCCTGCCGGGTCATGCAGGTCTGGCCGACACACACCACCGGCTCGGTTTTTTCTGTTGGGGCCTTGCACCCGGCAGGCCCAACCACACAAACAAGGGCTGCAAAAAAGGCTGCCCGGAAAAAAAGCCGGATTTTTGCCCCAAAACCATTAAGGCCTTTATTTGCCTTTGCCATTAAAAACCTTCCGGGCAATTTTTGTGCTGGAACCTTTGCTTTAAAAACCGGCGGCTCTTTGCCCTTATGCCTTGTGCGGGTGAAAAAACAGGCCCTGGCCTGCATAAGTACCCGCAACATTATAGGTTAACATGGGCGGCAAGCTCTTTCAATATGTTTTTAGCTGTCAGAACCCGCGCTTCAATGGCTGTTTCCTCCAGGCAGACCCTTAACTCGCCGTCCGGCAAAAGCCTCATGCTCTTGCGGTTTTTTTCAACAAGCCCGGCAACATTTTCAGGGCGGTGCTGATGCTCAAAGCTGGGCGAAAGGCGCAGGGCGGTTCCGGCCAGATCCAGCCTTTTAATTCCGGCATTGCGGGCAAGCAGCTTGAGCATGACCTTGTAAAGCAGGCGCAGGGCGGTTTTGGGGATATCTCCGTAACGGTCGGCAAGCTCCTTCTGGAAGGCGGAAAGCTCCGGCGTATCTGCCACCTTTGAAAGGCGGCGGTAAGCAACAAGGCGCTGATTCATGTCCGGTATGTAGCTTGCGGGCAGATAGGCGTCAAAATCAACGATTATTTCAGGCTCCAGGGGCCTTGTATCCGGCTCTCCCTTTATGGCGCGGACAGCCTCCTCCACAAGGGAGAGATAAAGCTCGTAGCCCACTGCGGCAATGTGCCCGCTCTGGGCAGCCCCCAGAATGGAGCCTCCGCCCCTTATCTGAAGGTCGCTCATGGCTATCTGAAAGCCCGAACCCAGGTCCGAGTGCTCCATGAGAACCTTAAGGCGGCGCTGGGCATCCCTTGTGAGAACGGATTCATCGGGGATGATAAGATAGGCGTATGCCTGGGTGTCCGAGCGGCCCACCCTTCCCCGGAGCTGATACATCTGTGCCAGGCCGAACATATCAGCCCTGTTTATTATTATGGTGTTGGCTGTTGCAATGTCCAGGCCCGACTCCACAATGGCCGTGCAAACAAGCACATCAATCTTTTTGGCCACAAAATCGGCCATGACCTTTTCCAGGTCCTTTTCTCCAAGCTGGCCGTGGGCAACGCCTATGCGGGCATCAGGCGCAAGTTTTTTCACATGGTTTGCCATGTTCCAGATGGTCTGAACCCGGTTATGCACAAAAAAGACTTGCCCGCCACGGGCCATTTCCTGCTTTATGGCCTGGGCCAGAACCGTGTCGTCAAAGGGTATTATGTAGGTGGTGATGGGGCGGCGCTGCTCCGGCGGAGTGTTGATAACGGAAATATCCCTTATGCCCGAAAGGGTCATGTGAAGGGTCCGGGGTATGGGGGTTGCAGTCAGGGCCAGGGCATCCACGCTGGCGCGGAGTTTTTTGAGCTTTTCCTTGTGGGAAACGCCGAAGCGCTGCTCCTCATCAATTATGATAAGGCCCAGGTCCTTGAATTTGACATCCTTCTGAAGCAGGCGGTGGGTGCCTATGATGATATCCACTTTTCCTGCTGCAAGCTCCTCTGTCAGTTTTTTCTGCTCAACAGGGCTGCGGAAGCGGTTTAAGCCCGCCACGGAAACGGGGTAGGCGGCCAGCCTTTGGGAAAAGGTTTTGAAGTGCTGCTCCGCCAGAATGGTTGTGGGCGCAAGAAAGGCCACCTGCTTGCCGTCCGCCACGGCCTTGAAGGAGGCGCGAAGGGCAACCTCGGTCTTGCCGTAGCCAACATCCCCGCACACAAGCCTGTCCATGGGGTTATTGGCCTCCATGTCGCAAAGAACCTCCAGAATGGCCCGCGCCTGATCTGGGGTTTCCTCAAACTCAAAGCCGGCCTCAAACTGGGCAAAGTAATCGTCTGGCGGCGAAAAGGCAAAGCCAGGCTCAACCCTGCGCCTGGCATAAAGCTCCACAAGGTCTGCGGCAATTTTCTGGGCTGTTTTTTTTGCCCTGCTCTTTACGGCTTCCCATCTTTTGCCGCCAAGGCGGTCCAGAGACGGCGCAGCCTCGGAAACCCCCCTGTATTTCTGCACCTGGTGGGTCTTGTCCACGGGCACATAGAGCTTGTCCTTGTCCTGAAAGGCCAGCACAAGAAAGTCATTGGCAACGCCGTTTACCTCCATCTTGGCAAGGCCCTCAAAGCATCCAACCCCGTGCTCCAGGTGAACCACAAAATCGCCCTGTTTAAGCCCGGTAAGATCAAGCAGGTCCGTCCTGGGCCGGGCAGGCGGCGTTTTGGGGCGTCTGCGGGAAGGCCCGAAAATCTCGTCATCCGTAAACAGGGCCAAACCCTCGTTTTCCCAAACAAAACCGGTTGAAAGCCTGCCTTGGGCAAGGTAGAGGCCCGGCTTTTGGCCAGATTCAAGGGGCTGCCATTTTTCCCTTAAGGAAAGACCCCAGGGAAGAAGAAGGTGGTCTAATCTTTGCGCCCTTGTGCGGTTGGCACAGGCTGCTGCAACAATTCGGCCCGCCTCTCTTTGGTCTTCTATCCACTTTACAAGAGGCTCAAGGAGGGAATCCGGGTCGCGGCTGGCGGCAATTTGGCCGGAAAGGGAGGAGTTGTCCTTGACGGCAAAATGGCATTCCTCTCCAAGGGTTTGCTTCTGATCCGGGGTTGAGGAAACAAAAAGCTCCCTTACCAAAATGGGCTTATGGCAGGATAGGGTTTCAAAAACCTTTTCCCAGTCATCAAAAGTCTTTTCAACGGGCAGAAAAAGGCGCTCCTTGGCCTCCATTGCCTGCAAGTGATCCTGCAAGCTCCTTTTGTGGGCAACAGCCTGGGCTGCAACCCTTGCAGGCTCCACAACAACGGGGATGCAGCCTTTGGGAAGATAGTCGGCAAGGCTGTCTGTCTTGCCGTAAACAAGAGGCAAAAAGCTGTCCATGCCCCCAAGGCGGCCCTCCTCCTTTATGGCCTGCACAATCTCGCGCACCTTTGTAACTGCAAGCCCCTGCTCCAGCGCCCTTGCCCTGAAGCGGTGAATAAGCTCCGCCATGTTATCCAGGCGCACCACAGCCTCGCTTGCAGGCAGCACAACCACTTCATCCAGGCGCTTTATGGTGCGCTGGTCAGCAGGGGAGAAAAAACGGATGGAGTCGATTTCATCGCCGAAAAACTCCACCCGCAGCGGATATTGCTGGCCAGGAGAAAAAAGATCCACAATGCCGCCCCGAATTCCGAATTCCCCTGGCTCCTCCACCACCGATGCCGCCATATAGCCGCTTTCCACAAGGCTTTTGGCAAAGCCATCGCGGGAAAGGGCCTTGCCGGGGCGAAGCGCCATTGTGCTGTCGCACAGCACTGAAGCTGCCATAAGCCTTGTGCAGACAGCTTTGGGGGTTGTAACAGCCACAAAGGGCTTGGAGTCGTTCAACAGCCTGTAAAGAAGGCAAATCCTGTCTGCAACTATCTGGGAATTGAAGGCAATGCCCGAATAGGGCAAAATGGAGTGAGCGGGAAAGCTTTCAACAGGGCTTTTATCATTGCCGGAAGGCAGGAAAAACTCCAGGTCGGAAACCATGTTTCCGGCGGCAGCCTCATCGGGCATTATAACCAGAAGGCAGCGGCCCGAATGCCTGAAAAGATTTGCCAGAAAAAAGGCCGCGGGAGAGCCGTTAAGGCCAAAGACCTCCAACGGCCCTGTCCGGCTCCTGATTTTGTCCATGCACCGGGAAATTGTTGAACCTGATGCCTGAAAATTGATTTCCTGCATATTGCCTGCCATCCTTTTTTGTTCAAAAACGCAACCGGCCAGGCAAACTAACACAGCATAAGGGCTTTTGGCAAAACCATAAAAATCAGCCCGCGCCCGATTTATGGGTGTGTTTTAAGGCTTTTGCCGTTACAATAGTCCCATGAAAGTTCTTTTTGCCCTTCTTGTAATTTTATTTGTCACCTTTGCGGGATACCATTTTTCCTTCCGCAAGGTGAAGGTGGGCTTTTTGCCAAAAGGCCTTTGGCTCACGGGCAACGAATACCTTCTTGTGGGCCTGGCTTTAGGCTCCTGGGGTCTTGACCTTTTGGATGAGGACACAATAAAGGGCCTGACCCCCCTTTCGGCCCTTGTGCTGGGATGGGCAGGCATGGTTTTCGGCTTTCAGTTTGAAATATCCAAACTGAAGAGGATGAGGCTTCCCTACCTTTGGGCTGCCCTTGTTTCCGGGCTTGTGTGCATGGCCGTAACGGCTGCCTGCTGCTTTGCCTTTCTGCCCATTTTTCCGGGCCTGGAGGCTTTGGTCAATCCGGGGGCCATTCTTGCCCTTGCTGCTGCGGCTGCCTGCACAGCACCAACGGGGCTTGCACTTGTTGCAGAAAAGACCCTTGCCGCAAAAAGAGAGGCCATAACACTTCTGCGACACATTGCAGCCCTGGACGGGGCGCTGCCCCTTTTGATTTACGCCCTTGCCTTTACGGCCATGCCCCTTGCCGCAGGCTCCCAGGCAGGACAGGGCTTTTATGATCTGCTTGCAGGCGCGGCAGCCCTGGGGCTTGTCATTGTTCTTTTCGCCGTGTTTCTGGCTGTAAGGCCCCCCCAGTCCGAGCTTCTGCTTCTTGTTATGGGCATGATTGTTCTTACCAGCGGCGCTGCATCCCTGACAGGCTTTTCGCCCCTTGCCGCCAACTTTCTGCTGGGCTTTTTGCTTGTTAACACATCAAGCGCCAAGGAGCGCATCTACCAGATGCTTTTCAGCGTTGAAAAGCCTGCTTACCTGCTGCTGCTCATCTTTTTGGGGGCCTTGTGGAGCCTTTTGCCCCTGTGGATATTTGCCGGGGTGCTTGTCTTTGTGCTTGCCCGGCTGGCAGGAAAGGTTACAGGCCTTTATGCTGCAACAAGGCTGCTGCCCCTGCCGGGAAAAACAGGCGCCATGCTGGGCCTTGGGCTTCTTGGCCAGGGGGGCCTTGGTCTTGCCATAATGCTGGAGTTTGCACTCAAACACCCCTATTCGGCAGGTCCTTTGGCCCTGGGGATTATTCTGGGCGCCACGGTTTTGACAGACCTTTTTGGGCCGGGCATTTTAAGGGGAATATTTTACCGGGAGCCACGGCCATGAGCCTTGCAAACTCCTCGCGAAAACACCCGGTGATTTACGCCCTTGCCCTTGTCATTCTTCTTGTGCTGGCGGCAAGCGTGGGCAGCCTTGCCCCTTCAAACTCCTGGCAGCGGGCAGGGGGCATAAACTTTGCGCTGGGACTGACACTTCTTACCGCCTTTGCTGCCTCGCGGCTTCTGGCGCACATAAGGATTCCCTGGATAACCGGCTATATACTTGCCGGAATCGCCCTTGGCCCCCACGGCCTTGCCTTTCTGGACAGAGGCATGGTGGCGGATCTGAAACTCATTGATGATCTGGCCATAAGCTTTATCGGCCTTATGGCCGGGGCGCACTTGCAGGTTAAGGAATTGAGGGGCAGGGAAAAAGTTATAACCCTGGCTGTTATTTTACAGACAGCCCTGCTTTTTTCTGCCGCAGCAGGCTGCATGTATTTTTTTGCAGGCCATTTTGCCTACACGGCCCACCTTGATGAAACCCAAATAAGGGTGATGGCCCTTTTTGCAGGGGTTCTGGCCATTGCCCGCTCTCCTTCCTCTGCGCTTGCCGTCATCTCCCAATGCCGGGCGCGGGGGCCTTTCACCGCCACGGTGCTTGGCGTTACCGTTGTAATTGATATTGTTGTGATTGTGCTTTTTGGCATAGTGACAACTGTTGCTAAAATTTGGCTAAACCCCCAGGCAGCAGCAGACTGGAGTCTTGTGACAATGCTGGTTGCCGGAATGGGGGCATCTCTTGCCCTGGGCATTGCGCTTGGCAGCCTTATCGGGCTTTTTATCCGCAAGGGGGGAAGGGATCTGGCCCTCTTTTTATTGGCAGCCACCTTTGCAGTGGCCAGAGGGGCTGCCTGGCTGGAGGAGTATGCTGTCGGCAGTTTTGAACTTTCGCTGCACATTGAGCCGCTTTTAATCTGCATAAGCGCAGGATTCTGGGTTCAAAACCGAACCCAAACAGGCCAGGCCTTCATGACTGGCCTTGAGCGCTTTGCCTTGCCGGTTTTTCTGCTTTTCTTTGCCCTTGCCGGCGCTTCCCTAAACCTGGCTGTTCTGGATGCTGCCTGGCCCCTGGTGCTAGTAATATTTTTTGCCCGGCTTGGGGGCATTTTTGGCGCAACAAGGCTTTCTGGAAGAATACTGAAAGAGCCTGAAATACATCGTAAAAACGCCTGGATGGGCCACATAACCCAGGCAGGGGTTACCATTGGCCTTGTTGCTCTTCTTTTGCGCCAGGTTCCCGAAATAGGGCTTGTTCTTGCACCAATAATAATGGGGGCTGTTGTTATAAGCGAAATGGTAGGCCCCCTGGCCCTGAAAACAGCCCTTGAGCGCACGGGCGAGGCCAACTGAAACCCCTTGCAGTTGTGAGCAGAACCGCTCAAGCCCGCCCCCCTGCGCTTAATAGAGTTTGCGCTTTGAAAAGCCCGTGCCGATTACATTGAAGGTGTTTTCCACAATGAAGATGGCGGCTGGATCATGCGTGAAAACAAGCTCTTCGAGCCTTTTTAACATCACATTGTTGGTTATGGTCATCACCACGGGTTTGTCCTGGCCCGAATAGGAGCCTTTGCCGTGCAGTATGGTTGCCCCCTGGTTAAGGCTGACCATTATGTCCTCCACAATGGCATGGTATTTTGTGGATATTATCATAACCAGCTTGCGGTTGGAAAAAAGGGCCAGAACATAGTTGATGGCCATTGAGCCGATGAGTACCGTGAAGACGGAGGCAATGACCGTATCCGGCGCAAGAAAGGTGGCGCTTGCCGCAAACAGCGCAAGGTTGAACAGAAAGTAGGTCTTGCCTATTCCGATGTTGTATTTCTGGTTCAGCACAACAGCCAGTATGTCCACCCCGCCGTTGCTGCCCAGGGTGCGCAGCACCAGGCCCAGGCCAAAGCCCATTATGCCTCCGCAGGCCATGCTTGCATAAACCGGGTTTTCAATGCCGAAATTCACATCCAGCAGCTCATAAGCCAGGGTGGCCACGGCCATTGCGTAAATTGTGTAGAGGATAAAGCGCCGCCCCACGGAAAACCATCCCAAAACAGCAAGGGGGATGTTCAATACGGCAAACAGTATGCCAGGGCTTAAATTGACCCCTGCATAGTGAATCATAAGAGCAAGGCCGAAAATCCCTCCTGTGACAAACTCCTCGTGCACGGCAATGCCCTTTAGGGGCAGAACCGATATGATGCTGCCTATGGTTATGAGCGACAGGTTGTAGGAAACCCGGTAGCTTAATTCTGAAGTCTTTATTTTCATGGAGTTAACTTCTCTCAAAAACAAGGCGCCATCAAAGGCGCCTTAAACTTGATCCGTCTGCAAGGGCCTGGCCTGCTGCACCCCGCCCCTGCCGGTTTGTTTAAAATGGGCTATTCTTCCAGCAGCGGATAGGCCCCGTCCTTGTCATGATCCTCCCTGCCCGTCAGGGCCGGGTTGAAAACGCAGATAAGGCGCATATCCTGCCAGGCGCGCAGGAGATGGCGCTCGTGGCCGTTTAGGGCATACATGACGCCAGGCTCTATGGGAATTTTCTCGCCACCTTCCACAAGCTCTATCTCTCCGCTTCCTTCAATGCAGTAAACCGCTTCAAGGTGGTTTTTGTACCAGATGGGTGTTATTGTGCCTGCGCGGATGATGGTATCGTGAAGGGAAAAACCCATGCCGTCCTCTTTAAGCAGCAGGCGGCGGCTGGTCCAGTTTCCTGATTTGCCTGTCACATCCCTTTTAGTATTTTGTATTTTAAACAGACTGCGCACAATCATGCAAAAGCCCTCGAAATCTGATT
>JASEHB010000664.1 GCA_030018745.1 Desulfatibacillaceae bacterium
ATAAACATAGACGCATGGGGCAAATAGCACCATTGTATATTTGGATAAAAGCCCTGTCCCGAAAAAAAGCCCGGCAGCCAGCCATTGCTTCCAGGTGTTGTCCTCAAAGGCCCTGGCCGTGTGATAGGCAGCCCCGGCCCATGCTGCTGCCTGCACGCCGTCTGCTGTGGAAATAAGCCCGCCCACATTGAATTCCAGCACGCCCTGGGTTACAAGGGCCACGGCCAGGGCGGTTCTTGCCGAAAACCAGCGGGCAGCCATTGCCACAAGGTACAGGGAGGCCACTGTCATGGCCAGTATTGTGGGCAGGCGCACGGCAAATTCCGTGTGGCCCAAAAGCTTTGTGGAAAGGCCTATGGCCCAGCCGATGAGGGGGGCCTGGTCGTGGTAGCTCCAGGCAAGGTGGCGGCCCCATTGCCAGTAATTGGCCTCATCAGGGGTGATCAGAAAATGCCCGGCAAACAGGCAGCGGAAAATTGTCCAGCCTGCAATCCAGAGAAGCGCGGTCTTGATGAAATATCTGTCGGTTTTTTCCATTTGTCCGGTTCCGTTTGCTCCATGTTTATTTTAGGTGTAGATAAGGCAGCAGGATTTGGCAAGGGGCAAAATCATCCGTCCCTTATATGGGCATTTTATCTTATAAACCGCCTGGCTGCCGGGCTTTTTTAAATGCAGGCCGTTAAATGACTGAAAAAGAAGCCAGGCCTGGGGTTTTGTGGATTCTAACAGCAGATTCGGCAAAGGATCTGTTCCGCTACAAGTCCTTTCTTCTGCTCATTTTTGCCCTGGCTCTGGCAGACAGGGTTCTTCACGGAATTTTTCCCCAGGGCCTTTCGGGAATTGAGCTTCCGGAGTTGGTCGGCAGCGGCGCGGAGGCAGCCCAATACGCCTTCACAAAGCTTGGCCCCCAGGCAATGGAATTTTTCTGGAACTGGAAAACCCCGGCCCTTCTGGCAGGGCTTTTTCTTTTCAAGCAGCTTATCAGCCTTTGGCCCTCTGCGGATATGCGGCGGATGCACATCCGCCAGAGGGGGGTTTTTGGCATAATCGGCTCGCTTGCCTCCCTGCGCTGGCACCAGGTGCTGTGGGATGCAATTGCTGTCGGCTCGCTGGCAGCCGGGGCCTTTGTTGTGGCGGTCGCGGGTTTTGCTCTTTTCCGCGGCCTGTGGCTTGCCTGGCCGGGCGCTGTGTGGCTTTACATCTGGCTTGCCTGCCTTGGCCTTGCTGCACCGCTTTTTATGGCCGGGCTTTCCTACTCGTCCAAGCTGGCCGTGCTTTCCCAGGGCAGCTTTGGCCAAAAGCTCAAACTGTTCTACCTGCTTTTTTATGATGCAGGGCTTCTTTTCCCTTCCTGGCTCTTTTTTGTTTGCCGCATGGTGCTTGAGGCTGTTTTCGTTGCAGCAATCCCTGCTGCCATAATCCTTAATGTACCCTCTTTCTGGCTGCGGGTCCCCCTTGCCTGCCTGCTGGCAACACCTGCATACTCCTATCTCAAAATGGCCACCTTCAAGTTTTTTCTGCATTGCTACCGCAACCATGGCCTTGTGGCCAGGGAATACGAGCAATATTTTTCCGGCCATTGAAAAAACTGCTGTTTGAACAAACTGCAAAAAGAGCTTTTGCAGT
>JASEHB010000065.1 GCA_030018745.1 Desulfatibacillaceae bacterium
GAGCGAGAAAGGAGGGAGTGTACTTTTGGTACATGACCGACTTTCGAGCGATGTGCAACACAGCCAGCATTTTCCTGGGGCCGCCAGGAGGGGGATTTTTTTGTTGACATGGTTACACTATCTTGTTAAGCAGTCTGATGTTTTATTGTGCAAATTCGGGATGATTTAATCAATCAGGAATAAAAACATGATACCGTATGCCTGCTTTGGGTGGTTTCCCTTTAGCTTTCCAAAGTCCACCCGTGGCAAAAAGGCCGGGCGATAAGCCTGCTATAAAACGCCGCAAATGACCGTGGGTGGACTGTTTAGGCAGACCCATGGTTTTTTCCGCCTTAAAAGCCGTGGGTAGTTGCCCACGGTTTTTTCTTTTTATTACATATACTTATAACTCTTGCAGCCTGCGGAAATTTTGTCAGCAAGGAGATTGGCCAATGATTTTCAACATGGAGTTCGAAACCCTGCCAAGGGAGGCTCTTGAGGCGATCCAGTTGCGGCGGCTCAAGGAGGTTGTCAGCCGCGTCTATGCCACTGTGCCCTTTTACCGGAAAGCCTTTGACGAGGCTGGCGTAAAGCCCACAGATATCAAGGGCCTTGCAGACATCACAAAGCTGCCGTTCACCATCAAAAAGGACCTGCGGGACAATTATCCTTTTGGGATGTTTGCCGTGCCCATGGAAAATGTGGTTCGAATCCATGCAAGCTCCGGCACAACCGGCCAGCCCACTGTGGTGGGTTACACCCGCCGGGATGTGGATACCTGGGCCGAGCTGATGGCCCGCTCCCTGGCGGCAGGTGGCGCAACTGCCGATGACATAATCCACAATGCCTACGGCTACGGGCTTTTCACCGGAGGTCTGGGCGTTCACTACGGGGCAGAGAAGCTTGGCGCTTCGGTCATTCCCATTTCCGGCGGCAACACCAAGCGCCAGATAATCATCATGCGCGATTTCAAGCCCTCCATCCTAACCTGCACGCCCAGTTATGCCCTGCATCTGGCTGAAGCTGCCGAGGAGATGGGCGTTGATTTCGAGAACCTTCTTTTCAAATCCGGCATTTTCGGGGCAGAACCCTGGTCTGAAAATATGCGCCATGAGATCGAAAAGAAGCTCTATCTCTCCGCCCTTGACATCTACGGAATTTCCGAGGTCATAGGCCCTGGCGTTGCCATGGAATGCCTTGAGGCCAAAAACGGCCTGCACATTTTCGAGGATCATTTCATACCGGAAATAATCAATCCTGAAACCGGCGAGACCCTGCCTCCCGGCTCAACGGGCGAGCTTGTTTTTACAAGCCTTACCAAGGAAGCCTTCCCCATAATCCGCTATCGCACAAGGGACATAACATCCCTTTCGTACGAGCCATGTATCTGCGGACGCACAATGGCCCGCATGAAAAGGGTTCAGGGCCGCACGGACGACATGCTCATCATAAGGGGCGTTAATGTTTTCCCCTCCCAGATAGAGGCCGTGCTCATGGACATGGACCAGGTGGAGCCTCATTACCAGCTTGTTGTGGAGCGGGAAGGCACCCTGGACACCCTCACCGTGCTGGTGGAAGTGGGCGAAAAGGCTTTTTCTGACGAGATTCGCGACCTGCAGAACCTTGAGAGGGAGATTAGCCACAACATAAAGGAAACCCTTGCCGTATCTGCAAAGGTGAAGCTTGTGGAGCCAAAGACCATTGCCAGAAGCGAGGGCAAGGCTGTGCGGGTGGTGGACAAAAGAAAGCTTTAGGTCAATTTGGCGCAATTCAGGCGTCTCATAACAAGGGGATATTTCAATGCACGCCCAGCAGATTTCGGTTTTTCTGGAAAACAAGGCAGGCCGCCTTGCAGAGGTGACAAAGGTGCTGTCCCAGACCGGTGTCAATATCCGGGCATTGTCTTTGGCCGACACATCGGACTTTGGCATACTGCGCCTTATTGTGAACAAAAACGATGAAGCTGTTGATGCCCTTAAAGCTGCGGGCTTCACGGTGCGTAAAACCCAGGTGGCCGCAGTGGAGGTGCCGGATCGTCCCGGTGGTCTCAACGAGTTGTTGGAATACCTTAACAGCAGGGGGATAAATGTTGAATACATGTATGCATTTGTGACCCCCACCAAGAACAATGCGCTGATGATCTTCCGTTTTGATGACACGGATGCGGCTGTGAGCGCCCTTTTGGAAAAAGGCTTTGCAGTCATTGACGGAGAAACGCTTTACACCATGTAGGCAGGTTCTTAAGGCCCCGGATGCGGCAACGGCATGGAAAACGCCGCAAGACCGGGCAACACAACAACCAAGGGGAGGAAAAAAATGGGTAAGAAAAGTATCATCCTAATGCTGTCTGCACTGTTGGCCCTGGCAGTAATGCCGGGCTGCGGAGAAGAAAAGAAGGCGGAGCCTGTTGCCGAGGCCCCCAAGGCTGCTCCGGCTGTAAAGGCTGCTCCGGCTGCACCCCAGACGATAAAGATCGGCGGTATCTTTTCCGTAACCGGCGGAGCGTCCTACCTGGGCGACCCGGAAAAAAAGAGCATGGAAATGGCGGTGGCGGAAATCAATGCAGCCGGAGGCATAGATGGCGCCATGGTGGAGGCCTTCATTTACGATGACGAGGGGGACCCCTCCAAGGCTGTGCTCCATGCCAAGCGCCTTATAGAGCGCGACAGCGTGGTGGCGATTGTTGGCCCCAGCCTCACCCCCACCTCAATGGCAATCATCCCGGATGTGGAGAGGGTACAGATTCCGCTCATTTCCTGCGCTGCCGGCAACGGCATCGTACTTCCGGTCAAGCCATTTGTCTTCAAGACCGCCCAAAGCGACATCCATGCTGTTGAAAGCATCTATATCTATATGCAGGAAAAAGGCATAAAGAGTGTGGGGCTCCTGTGCGTGGATGACGGTTTCGGCCAGAGCGGGCACGAGCAGCTTGTCAAGCAGGCTGCTAACTTTGGAATAAGCGTGGTTGCAGACGAGAGCTTTTCCTCTTCCGATACGGACATGACAGCCCAGCTCACCAAGATTCGCACACAACGCCCCGATGCCGTCATCTGCTGGGGTGTCGGGCCTTCTCCTGCCGTTGTTGCAAGAAACGCAAAGCAGCTTCAACTGCCCATGCCGCTTTTCATGAGCCACGGCGTGGCCTCCAGAAAATTTATCGAGCTTGCAGGAGACGCAGCCGAGGACATTCTCTTTCCCACAGGCAAAATTCTGGTCACGGGGCTGCTTTCCGATGATGATCCCCAGAAGGCCGTGCTTCAGAATTACACAGAGAAATACCAGGCCCGCTTCAATGAGCCTGTTTCCGGCTTCGGCGGCTATGCCTGGGATGCAATGGAGCTTCTCGCAAGGGCGCTTCCCGGCACCGGCGGCGACAAGGCAAAGCTCCGCGACAACCTGGAAAATCTTTCCGGTGTCGTGGCTGTTTCAGGCACCTTCAACTTTTCAGCCGAGGATCATAACGGCCTTGGCGCAGACGCATTCATAATGGTGCGCATAAAAGGCGGAGCCTGGGAGCTGGCCCAGTAGCAGGCAAAAAAGGCTTAAAGCCTTTACATTTGCAGCGCGGCAGGGTAACCACAAACAGCCGGATGCCCCAAAAAGCGTCCGGCTGTTTGTCAAAAAACCGTACAAAAAAAGAGACCATGCCAGAGTTCTACCAATACCTTTTTTCCGGGCTTACCAACGGGGCAATTTACGCCATCATTGCCCTTGGCTTTTCCATGCTCTTTGCGGCAACGGATCTCATAAACTTCGCTCATGGCGAGTTTGTGATGATAGGCGCCCTTATTTTGGTGACCCTGTGGCCGGTCATGGGCCTGCCACTTCCCCTGGCCTTTGTAATTACGGTTCTTGCAACCGGGATTTTGGGCATTGTTTTTGAGCGCCTTGCCATACGCACCGTAAAAAAGCCCGACCCCATCGTGCTTGTAATAATTACGGTGGGAGCCGGTATATTCCTGCGGGGCGTGGCAATGATCATCTGGGGAAAAACAGCCAAGGGCGCGCCGCCCTTTTCCAAAATGCCGCCCCTTGAAATAGGCGGGGCCTATCTTCTTGCCCAGAGCGTGTGGATTCTGGGCATTGTGCTGGCAACCGTTCTGGTCATGCACTTTTTTTATTCCCGCACCCTAACGGGCAAGGCCATGAGCGCCTGCGCCATCAACAAGCGGGCAGCCTCGCTTCTGGGAATAGCCACCCAGAGGATGACCCTTCTGGCCTTTGCCGTTTCAGCAGCCCTTGGAGGCATGGCAGGTGTAATCATTGCACCCATAACAATGAATGAATACGAAATGGGGGCCATACTGGGGCTTAAGGGCTTCTGTGCAGCCATGCTCGGAGGGCTTGGCAACTCCTGGGGCGCAGTTGTGGGCGGTTTTGCCCTTGGAATAGCCGAGGCAATGGCCGTGGGCTATGTTTCAAGCAGCATGAAGGACGCCGTGGCTTTTCTGCTGCTTCTTCTCATTTTGTATGTACGGCCCACAGGCATTCTTGGCGGCAAGGCCATTGCGCGCTTTTAACGGACACGCTACAAACAGGCAAAAGGGCCTTGCGCCCGGCAATATGAAACCGATTTTAAGAAACATACTGGTTTACGGTGCTTTTATAGGGGTTGTGGCAGCCTATGGCCTGCTTGAAAAAAGCACCTACTACCTTCAGCTTGCCACCTTTGTGGGCCTTAACACCCTTCTGGCCGTAGGCCTTAATATGCTCATGGGCTATGCCGGGCAGATATCGCTCGGCCACGCCGCTTTCTACGGCCTTGGGGCCTATGTTTCAGGCATGTTGACCGTGCATCTTGGCTGGTCTCCCTGGGCAACCCTTCCCTGCGCCCTGTTTGCAGCCGGAGCCGTGGCCTATGTTGTGGGGCTTCCCACACTGCGGCTGACAGGCTACTATCTGGCAATGGGTACGCTGGGCTTTGGCATGATAGTCAACATACTTTTCCGCGAGTTTCGAAGATTCACGGGCGGGCCTTCGGGCCTGCCGGGCCTGCCGGAGCTTACCATAGGCTCAATCAACCTTTCCCACGGGGCCAACGCCCTTTTTCTGGTGTGGGGATGTGTGATAGTTGCTTTCTTCATCTGCGAGCGCATAGTCGATTCGCGCATGGGCCGTGCCCTGCGGGCAATTCATTATTCCGAGCGGGCCGCAGCCGCAGTGGGTGTGAACACGGCATCGGCAAAGCTTGCCATATTTGTTTTTGCGGCCGTGATAGCAGCCCTTGCAGGCTTTCTTTATGCTCACATGATAACCTTTATCAGCCCAAGCACCTTCAACTTCCTTGCTTCCGTAAAACTGGTTGCAATGGTCGTCATAGGCGGCATGGCAAGCATCTGGGGCTCGCTTCTTGGGGCCTCGCTCCTTACTCTTCTGCCCGATTTCCTGCATGTATTTGCGGAATACGAAATGATTATCTATGGGCTTATTCTAATGCTTGTCATGATATTTTTCCCCGAAGGCCTTTTCAAAAATCTGGTGAAACTTTATGAACGCGCCAAAAACAGATGAATCTGCCCGGCCCCTTTTGGCGCTTGATGGCATCAGCAAGTCCTTTGGTGGTGTCAGGGCATCCCACGATGTGAGCTTTGCGGTTGAACGCAAAAGCATCACCGGGCTTATCGGCCCCAACGGCGCGGGCAAAACCACTCTTTTTAATATCATCACAGGTGTTTACTCCAAGGATTGCGGCTCCATTTTCTTTGACGGCCAGGACCTGGGCAAAAGCCCTGTTCACAAGCGCGTGAGCATGGGAATTGCCCGCACCTTCCAGAATGTGGAGCTTTTTTCCGGCATGAGCGTGCTGGAAAATGTGCTGGTGGGCCGCCATGTTCGCACAAAATGCGGGTTTTTCGGGGCTGTGGCCCGCCTGCCCCGCCACAGGGAGGAAGAGCGCCTGGCACAAAAGTATTGCATGGAAATGCTCGATTTTGTGGGAATGGCCCATGTTGCCAAAAAGCCTGCCGGGGATCTGCCCTTTGGCTGGCAGCGGCTTGTGGAGATTGCCAGAGCGCTGGCCAGCCAGCCAAGGCTTTTGCTGCTGGATGAGCCTGCCGCAGGGCTGAACGCCATGGAAACAAAACAGCTTGGCGAGTTGTTGGGCCAGATTCGCCAAAGGGGGGTGACCCTGCTTCTGGTGGAGCATGACATGAGCCTCACAATGGAGGTTTGCGATTATATAGCGGTGCTGGACCAGGGAAGGAAAATCGCCTTTGGCACACCCCGCCAAATCCAGGCGGACAAAGCAGTCATTGCCGCCTATCTGGGACAGGAAGAATTTTAAGTGCTTACCATCCGCAACCTCAAATGCTGGTACGGGGGTATAGAGGCCCTTTCCGGCGTCACCCTCTCTGTTGGCCAGGGCGAGCTTGTGGCCCTCATCGGCGCAAACGGCTCCGGCAAGAGCACACTATTGCAGGCGGTTTGCGGATTATTGCCCGGCTGGAAGGGGGAAATATCCTTTGAAAAGGTGCCCCTGAACAAAAAAAAGCCCCAGGATATTGTTGCAGGCGGGATATGCATGGTTCCTGAAGGAAGGCTTGTTTTCGGCCCTTTGAGCGTGCTGGACAACCTTAAACTTGGGGCCTACCTTCGCTACCGCAAGCGCGACCATTATGGTATAAAAAAGGATCTGGACAAGATTTTTAGCCTTTTTCCCATCCTTGCCCAGCGTTCCGGCCAGCATGCTGGCACTCTTTCCGGCGGCGAGCAGCAAATGCTTTCCATAGGCCGGGCATTGATGGCGCGGCCGAAACTGCTTTTGCTTGATGAGCCTTCAATGGGACTGGCCCCCCTTGTGGCGCGGCTCATTTTCGACACCCTTGCAGAGCTGCGCGAAGATGGGCTTACAATTCTTATTGTGGAGCAGAACGCGCGGGCCGCGCTGATGATTGCAGACAGGGGCTATGTGCTGGAAACCGGGCGCATGGTGCTGGCCGGAAAGGCCAAAGAGCTGTTGGCTGACGAGGAGATAAAACGGGCTTACCTGGGCAAGGACTATGCCCGTTTCACCGAAGGGAGGGCATAAAGTGTCCGCAGACCACCTGCCAGACAAGGAATCAACCTTTGCCCCGGAGCTTTTGGCCCAGCGCCAGTTGGAGCTTTTGCAAGCCTCCCTCAACCGGGCGCATAAAATGGTCCCCTTTTACCGGGAGCGATTTATAGAAAACGGGGCTGCGCCCCAGGATGTTGAAAAGCTTGAAGATTTGGCCCGATTGCCCTTTGTGCGGCGCGAGGATCTGGCCGACCACTATCCATACGGAATGTTTGCCGTTCCTCTTCGGGATATTGTGAGAATCCACACTGCTTCCGGGGCAGGCAACAAGCCCTCTGTGACAGGCTACACCAAAAACGACCTTGCGCTTTGGAAGAGCCTTGTGGGCCGCGCCCTTAAAGCGGCAGGCATAAATGACCAGGATATTGTGCAGATACATCTGGACCCGGGCCTTGCCAACTGGGGCAGGGATTACAAGGACGGAGCCGAGGCGCTTGAAGCCTCGGTCATCCCCCTCACCCCCTTGAGTCTGCAAAAGCAGTTGATGGTTCTTTCCGATTACCGCACCACCGCGCTTATAACAACGCCGGTTTCAGCAGGCGAGCTTCTGGAAAGCCTTGCCCGCTTGAGGGCCGCTCCCCTCAACCTGGCCGTAAAAAACCTCATTCTTGTTGGCGAGCCAGCAGAGGAAAACTTAAGGGAGCAGCTTGAAAAGGAGCTTTCGCTGACCACCTGGCTTCACTGGGGGCTTCACGAGGTCCCTGGCCCTGCCATTGCCTTCGAGTGCGAGGCTCATGACGGGCTTCATGTTTCGGAAGACTCCTTTTATCTTGAAATAGTTGACCCGGAAACCGGCAAACCGGCCAAAGATGAGGGAGAGATTGTTCTCACAACCCTTTCCACCAGGGCCTTCCCCCTTATCCGCTTTCGCACCGGAGACAGGGCAAGGCTTGTTTCAACGCCCTGCGCCTGCGGCAGAACCTTGAGGCGCATCCGCTGGCTGCCCGGCCGCACAGACGGCATGGCGCTCATCCGGGGGGTGAAGGTTCACCCAAGCCAGGTGCTTGCCATTGTGGAAGGCATACTTGGTTTTGTGCCCTTGTCCTGCAAACTTTTTACACCTTCAAAGGAAGCGGGACAGGGTCTGGAAGTGCGCCTTGGCATGGATGACAGGCTTTTTTCTGATGAGGTCAAAGAGCTTGAAAAAATTATGGCGGGCGTTGAAAGGGGCCTTTGTCAGGAGCTGGGTGTTCCTGTGCGTGTCCGGCTCATGGAGCAGTCGGCGGATGTCTGCCAAAACCAAGCTCTTATAAAGGAGTCTCTTTAAAAGCGCCCGGATTTTGACGCTTTTTTTAACCTGGCGCTAAAATTTTTGCCTGACAGGGAGGAAATATGTTTGTCAACCAGATTGCCGTGTTTTTGGAAAACAAGGTGGGCCGTCTTGCTGAAGTGGCCCGAATACTTGCCGATGCAAGCGTAAACATCCGCGCCCTGTCCTTGGCGGACACTTCGGACTTCGGGGTTTTGCGGCTTCTGGTGGACAACAATGAAAAGGCCCTGGAAGCCCTGAAGTACAACGGCCTCACCGTTAGGGAAAGCCGCGTGCTTGCCGTACCCGTGGAAGACAGGCCAGGCGGGCTACTCAAAATTCTGGACATGATGGATGCTGCTTCAGTGAATATCGAGTATATGTATGCCTACGCCAACCCAAAGGGTGGCACCGCCATCATGATATTCCGCTTTGCTCCCATTGCAAAGGCTGTGGAGGTGCTTGAAAAGAACGGCATAGCCATCCTCTCCGAGCAGGAGCTTGCAGCAAGCTAGGCGTTACAACCCGTTAAGGGAAAGTGCGATATCTTTTTTTTAACAGGGCTGCCTTTAAAAACTGACCTTTCTGCAACAAAAAGGCTGTAAACAGATACCAGAACAGCTTTATGCAAGAAGGCAAAAAATGCTCATATATTATTGTCAAAAAAGGCAAGCCAATGGCCTTTAAAAAGAACATCCTCTGCATAGGCGCAGGCTATGTGGGCGGCCCCACAATGGCAGTCATCGCAGACAAATGCCCGGACTGCACCATTGAAGTGGTGGACATCAACCCGGAGCGCATA
>JASEHB010000066.1 GCA_030018745.1 Desulfatibacillaceae bacterium
GGGATTTGGTGCGGGCGAGGAAGCATTTTTACAAAAAAGCCCCTCCCCTGCTTTCCTGTTTTACGGGTTGATTACCCTATTGCAGCAGGGTTGGCATAGCAGAAAAGGCATTTGTGGCCGCAGGGTTGAAGGTTGTAGGAGCCTATGTCGCGGCTTTCGTTGCAGCCGCAGCCAGCCTTTGTGCGCTGGCCCTTATCCTGCCTGCTGTTCAAACCCGGCCCGTAAAGGGATTCCAAAAGCTTGTGGTCAATGCAGGCCCCGGCGCGTATGGCGCTGCCCTCCGGCAGGGCGGTGGCCGCCTGCTTTTCGCAGCAGGTGAAAAGCTCCATGCCAAAAGGCGCTGCCTTTTGGGCCAGGCTGCACAGAATTTGGGCCTTTTTGGCTGCATCCGGCAGCACAAAGGCAAGGCCCGGATGCCTTGACAGCCTTTTATCTATTTTTGCGTAGTAGTCCAGAAAGCTCACCGTGCAGCGGCTTATGCCAAATTCTGCAAGGCTGGAGGCGATTTTTTCAAAATCTCCCAGGTTGTTGTGAACAGGGCCGTCACCCTGCTTAAAAAAGCATATCGGATCAAAGCGCCAGCACACAGCGCGGGGGCCAAAAAGCCTGGCAAGCTGCCCGGCCTGCTCAATCCGCTGCTTTAAGGCTGGCAGGCCAGGCTCAAGAATATGGCTCACCGAATTTATGGTAAAATGGAAAAACGAATTGTAACCGGCATCCAAAAGCATTTTGCCAAAGCCGCCTTCAAGAAAGGGGCCAAAGTTCTTGGACCAGAACACAATGCTGTGAACCCTTTCCGGGTCAGCCTCCACAATGCTCTTGCGGCGGTTGAAGGGGTTTTCCACAACAAAGCTGCCGGTCTGGATGCCTTGCATGAACCAGCCCATGTAAAAGGCGGGTATGTCTGTGCGCCGCGAGGCGGATAGCACAATTTTTTCCGGCTGTTTCATGGGGTTTAACGCCTTTGCTCTTGAGATTTTTCCTAAAAGCGGCAACAGTAAGGCATTCTCAATAAGCTGTTATGGTCATTTTACACGCAAAGGGCAAAAATATGGAAAACCCTTTTTTTAACAAAGGCGCTGCAAAAAAAAGCGCTGTAAAAGAGCTGCTTGCCAAAACCAGCCCGGCCCAGGGCGTTTTTGTGCAGGGCTGGGTGCGCACGGCGCGGGACCACAAAGACTTTGCCTTTCTTGAGATAAATGACGGCTCCTGCTTAAAAAACCTCCAGGTGCTTGTGGATGGCAAATCACAAGCCTACGGGAATTTGGCTGATTTTTCCACCGGAAGCGCTGTCGGCGTTTTTGGAGACCTTGTGGAGTCTCCCGGCAAGGGCCAGAAATGGGAGCTTAAAGCAAAGGAAATTGAGCTTACCGGCCCCTGCCCAACAGACTACCCCTTGCAGAAAAAACGCCATTCAGACGAGTTTTTGCGCACAATAGCCCATCTTCGGCCCCGCACAAACAAGTACGGCGCGCTTTTGCGCATCCGCTCCCAGCTTGCCCAGGCTGTGCACAGTTTTTTTGCAGATGAGGGCTTTTTCCTTGTCTCCACCCCAATCATAACCGCAAGCGACTGCGAGGGGGCAGGAGACCTTTTTTCCGTGAGCGCGCCGTCCCACGAAAACAAGGGGGAGTTCTTCGGCAAAAAGGCATTTCTCACGGTTTCGGGCCAGCTTGCCCTTGAAACCCATGCCCTGGCTTTAGGCAAGGTCTATACATTCGGCCCCACCTTCCGGGCGGAGAACAGCCACACAGCCCGCCACGCCGCAGAATTCTGGATGATAGAGCCGGAAATGGCCTTTGCAGACCTTGCTGATGACATGGACCTGGCGGAAAAATTCGTCAAATATCTTGTGGGCCACCTGTTAAACTTCTGCCAGCAGGATATGGAGCTTTTTTTCGCCTTTGTGGACAAAAGCCTGCAAGAGGCCCTCAATGCAATCGCCGACAAAACATTTGAGCGCATAAGCTACACAAAAGCCATTGAGGTTCTGCAAAAATCGGGCAAAAGCTTTGAGCACCCGGTTGCCTGGGGTTTGGATCTCCAGACCGAGCACGAGCGCTTCATTGCAGAAGATTTTGTGAAAGGCCCTGTTTTTGTTTGCGATTATCCAAAGGAAATAAAGCCCTTTTACATGCGGGCCAATGCAGACGGCAAAACCGTTGCGGCAATGGATTTGCTTGCCCCGCGGGTGGGCGAGATAATCGGCGGCAGCCAGCGGGAGGAGCGCCACGATATTTTGAAGGCTGCCATGGAAGGGCATGGTCTTTCTTTGGAGGAATACGGCTGGTATCTGGACACCCGCCTTTACGGGAGCGCTCCCCACAGCGGCTTTGGCATGGGTTTTGAGCGCTTTCTGATGCTTGTCACAGGCATTTCAAACATCCGGGATGTTATAAGCTTTCCCCGCACGCCGGGCAGCATAGCCTATTGATGGCAGCGGATGTGGCAACAGGAACCCGTAAGAAAGGAAAACAGCAAATTGTTGGGTGAACCTTGCGCGTTAAGCGCAAGAACCACCCAACCTACGAATCGCCTTTCCCCCAGGCAACGGAGTACAGGGCGGTTCCAGGGAAACGAGATTTTTCTCAACAAAAACCCCTGGCTGCTCCAGGCGAGACGGGTGCAAGGCGCGCAAGCGAGAAAGGAGGGAGCATACTTTTGTGTATGTGACCGACTTTTGAGCGCAGCGCAACACCGCCAGCGTTTTCCTGGAACCGCCCTATCTTATGCGCCTTACGGTTCCTGCCTGTATCCGTATAATCCCCGCCTCTTCCAACTGGGTGAGCAGGCGGGTGATGGCCCGTGCGTTGTCCTCCTCCTTAACAGGGTCCGGGGAGGAGGCCAGCCATTCCATCACCTCGTCAAAGGGGGCCTCCCCCTGGCGCAGGTCAAGGAAGGTGAGTATCTGCCGCTTGATGTAGGTGGGTGCCATCAGGCGTACAGCAAGCATGGCGGCTGCATAAACGGATATGGGCAGGATGAGAACGCCCGCAAAGGAGTTCAGCCCGGCAATGAAAACATTGATGCTTATTACAAGCGCTACGGCGATGAAATGATAAACAAGCGCTTCCCGCAATGGCTTTCTTTCCATCTTGGTCCTGATTCCCCAAAAACTGGCGCATTGGCCTTGAAAAGTATTGCCGCAAATTGCCAGCAGGATTTTTAAAACCCCCCCGTAAAGGGATAAACGCCCTTTGCGGCTTACCGGCTTTAAGAACGAAAATACAATCATACCTCATTGGAATAACGCCGGGCAACTTTTCTGTAAAAAAAAGCTTCATCAAATTTTTTGCGTTTTTCGCACCCTGCGGCATAAACTTTTATTTTTTGCAGAAGAACCTCTTTGGTCCTTGCCCGCTGTTGCGGGTTCAGGTTCTGGTATTCCAGAAGGTTTAAAAGGCTGGCAATGCGAAAGCAGTCCAGACCGGGCTGGGCGGAAAGCTGATCTGAATGTCCGCCGCGCTTTATCACCAGGGGCCTGTCCACAAGAAAAACCCTGTGTTTAAGGCCCAGGCGCAGCCACAGGTCATAGTCCTCGCAGGCTGGCAGCCTTTCATCAAAGCCGCCAAGGGAGAGGAAAATGGCTTTTCTGATCATCACTGCCGAAGGGCTTACAAGGCAAAGGGATAGGCTTGGAAGAAAAATGTCTCCATCGGGCTTTGCGTGGCGGTTTTTGGGGTTCACCCGCCTGCCGTGGCGAATCCATATTTCCTGGGTCTGGCAGGCGGCGGCAGAGGGGTTTTGGGCAAAAAAATCCATCTGGGCCGAGAGCTTTTGGGGCAGCCACAGGTCATCGGAATCCAAAAAGGCCACAAACCTGCCGCCCGAAAGGCTCACTCCCAGGTTGCGGGCTGCCGAGACCCCGCAGTTTGCAGTGCTGACAAGCCTTGCATTTGGAAGGCTGTCCAGAAATTGAGCCATGTCTTTTGCTGTGGAGTCGGTGGACCCGTCATCCACCACAATAAGCTCGAAATTGTCAAAATCCTGGTTGAGCACGGATTCAACTGCCTCGCGCACCTGGCCTGCCCGGTTGAAAACAGGAATGACAACACTTACAAGGGGTTTTTTCATGGCATCTGCAAGGGGGAAAGGGCAGGGTAGGGACCTCCCTGCTTTTTTGGCCTATGCCCCTCAAAGGGTTTTCGGGTTTTGGACAAATTGCAATCTCTGGTGTATTATACTTAACTTGTGTGGGCCAAAAGGCCTTGCTCGCAATCATTATGGCACACTTTGAAAAAAATGGCAGGCATATCAGGCAAAAAACGGGGAGCTTAAAAATTTAGGCTGCATGGGGGTTTCATGCTTTCAAGAAAAAAATCTTTTCTCGCCTTGCTGCTTGCGGCAATCTTTCTTCTGCCCTCAACAGGTGCCGGTGCAGCAGGCCCTTCAAAATTGAGAACCTTTGAAGTTACCGGCGGCTCGCGCATTTTTAGCGGCAATGTAACAAACGCCCGTCAGCAGGCCATTTCCAATGCCTGGGATGCGGCTGTTGCCAGAGCGGTTTTGAGCCTTGTTTCCAGTCAGGCGGTGCAGGCAAATTTCCCAATTCTGGCCCAGACGGTCTATAACCAGGGCGAGCAGTTTGTGGAAAACTTTCAGCCTCTTGCAGAATCCCAGTCTGACGGCTTTGTGAGGGTTCTTGTGCAGGTTACCGTCAACCTTGATTCGTTGAAGGAAAGGCTCATTGAGTACGACATTCTCACAAGGGCCGAGCAAAAGCCCATCCTGCTTGTGCTGCTTGATCAGCAGGCTGCTTCTGATGAGCGGCCAACAGAGTGGTGGAGCCTTTTAAATGAAGGCCGGTTTCCGTCCGCTGCCCAGCAGGCGGCTGTCAACCAGCTTGCAGCCCTTGGCTTTCTGCCGGTGGGGGGTGCCCAAACCCTGGTGGAAATGCTTGCAGACAGCCAAAACCCTTACCCGCCCTTTCCCATGCCCGACATTGACCGGCTGGCAGAGGTCTCTGGCGCGCAGGTGCTTGTAACGGGCAGCTCGGTTGTGAGGCTTTCAGGCAATTCAATGGGCCGTTTTCTGGAGGCCTATGAGGCAGGCGTAACACTCAAGGCCGTGGGGGTTAAAGCAGGCAGGGAGCTTGCCTCTGCAAGCCATACCCTTAAATTTGTCGCCGGAACAGAAGGGGGCCAGACCGTGGAAGATGCGCTGGGCCAGGCTGCGGCGGCTGCTGCAAACGAGCTTGCAGAAAAGCTAATGGCCTCATGGCGGGAGATGGGCAGCACAAAAGACGACCTCCGCTTGAGGGTTGTCAACATAAGGCAGCTAAAAAATCTGGTGGATTTCCGCAGGATTTTGAAAGATGAAATCAGCGGGGTGAACGCCCTTATCCCCCGCAGGATGACAGACAGGGAAGCGGAAATGGCTGTGGCCTATTCCGGGTCTGTCCATGAGCTGGCAAGGCTTATAATCTTGCAGGATTACGCCGGGTTTGGAGTGAAGGTTAACCAGGTGGCGGATAAAAGCCTTGAAGTGGAGTTTGTGGCCCCCTGATGATGCGGCCTTTTTTGGGCTGGAACCTTTGCCCGGAAGATTTATGGATAAATCAGCAAAAAGCCTTTTGTGCAGATTTGCCCTTGCCGGTTTTCTGGCGCTGGCGATCCTTGCAGTCGGCGTTTGCCCGGCTGGGGCCGAGTTTTACAGGTTTGTGGATGAAAACGGAGTCACCCGCTTTGTGGATGACATCTCCCTTGTGCCGCCCCAGTTTCTGGATCAGATAACCCTGTATGAAGGTCCTTACAGTCATCTGCCCTTTGAGGAAAGAATGGAGCGGATGGCAAAGGACAGGGAGGCAAGGAGGCAGCAGCGGGAAAGCGGGCAAAAGGCGCTGGAGGCAGCCAGGGAGAGCTTCACCCAGGTTACAATCAATGCAGACCAGATTCTGGTGCCCGCTAGCATGAGCCTTGCAGGCCGTAAAACACAGATAAGTCTTCTGTTGGATACCGGCGCGCAGCTTACCGTGCTAGGCAAAAGCGCGGGTCAGGCTCTTGGCGTGTATCAGGCACAGAAGGTCATGGTTTACGGCGTGGGCAAGGACCCTGTGCCTGCAAACCGCGTTGTGCTGGATGCCGTGCAGGTAGGCCCCCATGTGAAAAATAATGTGGAGGTTATTGTTCTGGAGCACGAGATTGCACCCCATGTGCCCGGTCTTTTGGGCATGAGCTTTCTGCGCGGCATAGCCTATGAAATTGATTTTGCCCGCCAGGTCATCCATTGGCGTTAAAAGGTGGGAAGGGCGCAGACGACCGGCCTTTGGGCAGCCTCCTCCACGCCTTCCTTAATTGCCACAAGCACCTCAACAAGCTTTTGTTTCAAGTCTTGTTCCTCCTTCTCCCCAAGCTGCATCCAGAAGCGCTCAAGGCCTTTGCGCATAGCATTGACTGGCCCGGCAAAGGCTGTTGCGCCCAGCACAAAGTTGCCGTCCTGGCGTGTTACTGTAAACAAAATCCTGCGCGGCACAAGGCTTGCAGGGTATATCTGCTTTAGAAGCAGGCTCTTGCGTGCATCATAGCTTTCCACCAAATAGCGGCGCTTTACAAAACAGCCATCTTCCGCCAAAAGGGTTTCGCAGACCGAACCAGGATAAAAAGGCGCACCGCCAATCCACGAAAAGCGGATTCTGCCCTGGAAGATGGACGGATAAAACTGCTCAAAGCTGTTGACCACCCGGTCAAGGTGGCTTGGCCTGGCGCGTATTGTTATGCGCTCATGAACTTGGGGCATATGGCGCTCCTTTTTTTTGTCTGGCCCATCAAGGCCCTGCCGGGCAGGGAATCTGTATTTCAATAAAGCAAAAAGTGCGCCAAAAAAGGTTTGTTGCAACAACAGACTGTTTTTGCATGATAAAAATCAGGAAGGCAGGGTTTTTTGCCTTGTGAAGGGCTGTCAGCGGGCTTTACGGTTTGTCAGGATTGCCTCATAGGGGACGGCCTTGCAATGCCTTTAAAAAGTTGACAGAGTTGTTTTGTGTGAAGCCCCATCTTTTACAGAATGGTTGATTATGCTCCGTTTGACCGACATTCGTCTGCCCGTGGATCATGATGAAAAGGCCATCAAAGAGGCTGTTGCCTTTGCTCTTGGCGTAGGGCCTGATGAGCTTTTGGATATATCCATATTCCGGCAGGCTTACGATGCAAGGAAAAAGAGCGCCATAAGCTTTGTATATACGCTGGATGTCTCTGTCTGCCGGGAGGATGAGATTCTTGCAGACGCCAATCTGCCGCCCAATGCAGGCAAATCGCCCTACAAAGAATTTGAATACGCGCCAATGGCAAGGCCAAACCTTGTTGAACGGCCTGTTATAGTGGGTGCCGGGCCTTGCGGCTACTTTGCAGGCCTGGCTCTTGCCAAAATGGGCTTCAAGCCCCTTATTCTGGAGCGGGGAAAACCCGTAAAACAGAGGGCTGCCGATACATTCGGCTTCTGGAAAAAGGCTGTGCTTGACCCGGAATCCAATGTGCAGTTCGGAGAGGGCGGGGCAGGGGCCTTTTCGGACGGAAAGCTCACAACCCGCATAAAGGATCGCCAGTTCATTGCACGAAAGGTGCTCATAGAGCTTGTGAATGCAGGCGCTCCGCCGGAAATTGCCTTTTCAGCAAAGCCCCACATAGGCACTTACAAGCTTATGGGGGTGGTGGAGAACTTGAGAAGGATCATTCTGTCTCTGGGCGGGGAAGTCCGCTTCAATGCCAGGGTGGAGGAGCTTGTCATAAAAGATGGCGCAATATGCGGGGTAAAACTTGCCGATGGCAGTCTGGTGGAGTGCGCAACCCTTATCCTTGCAGTGGGCCACAGCGCAAGGGATACCTGCAAGATGCTCCACCAGATGGGTGTGGCCCTTGAGCCCAAGGCCTTTTCAATGGGGCTTCGAATTGAGCATCCCCAAAAGCTTGTCAACAGGCAGCAGCTTGGCCCCAATGCAGATAACCCGCTTATCGGCCCGGCGGATTACAGCCTTGTTCACCATGCTTCAAACAAGCGCACGGTTTACACATTCTGCATGTGCCCCGGCGGCAAGGTGCTTGCAGCAGCATCCGAAAAAAACGCCCTTGTAACAAACGGCATGAGCCAGTATGCCCGCGATGATGTAAACGCCAACAGCGCCCTTGTTGTCGGGGTGGATCCAAAAGACTATCCACCCGGCCCCCTTGGGGGCATGGAGTTCCAGCGCCAATGGGAGCAAAAGGCCTTTGAGCTTGGGGGCGGAAACTATTTTGCCCCGGCCCAGCTTGTGGGGGATTTTTTGGCGGCAAGGCCCTCAACAGGCCCAAGCGCAGTTGCGCCCTCCTACAAGCCTGGGGTGAAATTTACTGACCTTGGCCACAGCCTGCCCGGCTACATCATTGAAGCCATAAGGGAGGCGATTCCGGTTTTTGACCGCAAAATAAAGGGCTTTGCCATGCCTGATGCCGTGCTCACGGGCGTGGAGACGCGAACCAGTTCGCCGATTCGCATTTTGCGGGATGAAACAGGCCAGAGTGTGAGCGTAAAGGGCCTTTACCCTGCCGGAGAAGGCGCAGGATATGCCGGGGGCATACTTTCATCAGCGGTGGACGGAATAAAGGCCGCCATAAAAGCAGCAGAAAAGATGAACAGGGAAGAAAAATGACCCTGTTTGCCCAATCTGCTTGAGGTGAACAATGATTGCAGTGGTGCAGAGGGTAAGCCAGGCCGCGGTTTTTGTGGACGGGAAGCAGGTGGGGGCCATAGGGCCTGGACTGTGCGTTCTTTTGGGGGTGGATGCCCTTGACAGCGAGGCTGATGCTGCCTGGCTGGCGGAAAAGATTGTAAACCTGCGCATTTTTGAGGATGACGCAGGCAAGATGAACCGTGGCCTTATGGAAACAGGCGGGCAGATGCTTGTGGTGAGCCAGTTCACCCTGCTGGGGGATTGCCGCAAGGGCAAAAGGCCCTCATTTGTAAAGGCAGCGCCGCCGGAAAAGGGCAGGGCGCTTTATGAGCGTTTTGTGGGCCTGGTTAAAGATAAAGGCGTTGCAACACAAACCGGCATTTTCGGGGCCATGATGGAAGTGAAGCTTAATAATTCCGGGCC
>JASEHB010000665.1 GCA_030018745.1 Desulfatibacillaceae bacterium
AAACCGCCCTGCTCGTTTGTGGTTTTATTTTTTTCCCAAAATGCGGTTGCCCTGATCAAACGGCAAAGGGCGGTAAAAATGGCAGCTCTTTTGGCTGACAGCCTTTTTGCCCGGATTTTATCTTTATCAGATCCAGCCCCTTTTCCGGAAAAACAAAAGCATTGCAACTGTGACGGCGGCCATAACGCCCAGGACCGCAGGGTAGGCCCAGGCCTTTTCCAGTTCTGGCATATAATGGAAATTCATGCCGTAAACCCCGGCAATGAAGGTGTTGGGAATGAAGATGGTGGCGATTATGGTCAGCACCTTCATAACCTGGTTCATGCGGTTGCTCAAAGAATTAAGATAGAGGTCAAGGGTGCCTGATAACAGCTCGCGGAAGGTTTCAACGGTTTCCATAAGGCTCACCGTGTGGTCATAAACATCGCGCATGAAGGGGGAGACGCTTTCGCCCATGAAGGGTGAATCCCTCCGCATGAGCGCACCCACGGCCTCGCGGGCCGGCCACATGAAGCGGCGCACCGCAAGAAGCTCATTTTTCATTTTTTTGAGCTTAACAAGAAACTGCTGGTCAGGATTTTCCAGCAACTGCTCGCCAAGGGCCTCCAAATCCTCGCCCAAAGGCTCAAGGACCGCAAAGTAATGATCCACAACCAGATCAATAAGCGCATAGGCCAGATAGTCCGCCCCGCTTCTGCGTATGCGGCCAGTTGAAGAATTGATGCGCTCAATGACAGCCTCAAACCGCTTGTTGGCCCCCTGGGAAAAAACCAGCACAAAGCCCTTGCCGATGACAAAGCTTATCTGCTCAATCTTTATTTCGCGGGTGTCAAAATTGTATTCCAGGGTTTTTAAAATCACAAAAAGGCAGTTGTCGTAATTTTCGGCCTTGGGCCTGTGGGTGGTGTTTACAATATCTTCCAGCATGAGAGGGTGAAGGCCGTATTTTTCACCAACAGCACGGACAGCCTCCACATCGTGAACACCATTTACATGAATCCAGGTAACAGCATCGTCAACAGGCAGGGGTAGCTCCGAGGGGCTTTTCAGGGTTTCGCGCAGAACTTTCGCCTCGTTGTAAACAATACTTTCCATTATGGCGGGCTGGGCCAAGGCCTCACCCACATGAACCAGAGATCCTGGCGCAAGCCCTGCCTTTTTGCGCCGGGCCGGAAAAAGTCTGCTCATGGCGTTTCTCCTTAACAAAGCAGTCGCGTAGGTTGGGATAGAAATCCCGGCCCTTTGGATTTTTATAACCCATTGCGCTTTTCCGGAATTTGTTGCCCAACAAAACCAAGGTCCAAGGCGGCAAGCGCGTAGGTTGGGCTAGCAAATCCCGGCCCGTGCCATTTTCGAAAAGGCCCTTACCTTTTATTCCGGGATTTGCGTAGCCCAACAAAACTCCGCACCGGCCAGCAAAGGCATTAAAGGCAAAAGCAAAAACTGCTTTTTTTAAACCACGAAAAGCACGAAAAAAAGCAGAAAAAATGAAAACGGCTTGTTGTTGGGCTACAAAAATCCGGAAATCAGTTTTTGCCTTCCAAGAGCCTTAATTTGCCGGATTTTCTAGCCCAACCTACGAATCGCCTTTCCCCCAACCAACGGCGTATAG
>JASEHB010000666.1 GCA_030018745.1 Desulfatibacillaceae bacterium
GGAGCGGCGTCCGGTTTCGTGGCTTGCGCCGCGAAATCTTGGGGGTTGGGCAAGGAGTCCGCAAGCCAGAGCCCGGGCAGGGGCAGGTTTTTTTGGGGATTGTTGGCTCTTAAGCTCACGGGAAACTCCTTTTGAAAAATGATACCCGCTATTTGTCATCGGGTATGAGCCAACATACACATTCAACCTTTCAAAAACCTTTCGGGCGCATTACAAAAGCGTAATAAAGGGCAAAAAGCAGGCGGAAAAGCCGTTTGAATTGGAAAGGGAGGCACAATTTGAAGGAAAAAACAGCGGCTATCAGTCTTTTTTTGCCGTGCGGCGAAGTGATTCCTGGCCGCGCAGAGAGGCAACGGCAGCCCCGGCCAGGGCAATGACCCCGCCCCAGAAGGTTGCAAGGGAAAATGCGCTGATAAAGGCATCTGCCAGTTGGGGGGAGAAGTCTTTGAGTGTTACACCCTGGCTCATTGCTTCAAAACGGGCGGAAAAAATAAGGGCTGCCAGGGCCACCCCCACCACCATGCCAAGATTGCGGGATGTGGCCACAGCCCCGGATGCAACCCCCCGGTGCCGGGGAGGCACAGAGGAAAGGGCCGCAGAGCTGTTGGCAGGCAGAAACATGGCAATTCCTGTCCCGGCAAGCCCCAGCCTCCAGAAAAGAGGAAAAAATTCCCTGGACGGCGAAAGCCCTGAAAGGGAAAAAAGGGCAACTGAAAGCAGAACAAGGCCTAGTGTGCACAAAATTCGGCTTCCAACCCGGTCGGAAACGGCCCCGAAAAACGGCGCAAAAACAAACAAAAAGAAAAAGGGGATGATTAAAATCACCGCGGCCTGATCCGCTGAATAGCCCACAAGATACATGAGAAAAAAGGGCATGAGAAAAACAGCAAAAAAGAAGGCGGCAAAAAGCGCCATTGCTGAAGAAATGCAGATGGTAAAAAGACGGTTGCGCAAAAGCGCGGGGTCAAAAAGCGGATGCTTTATTTTCCTTTCCATTTGCACAAAAAGGGCAAGGCAGAGCGATGCAGCAAGAAAAAGGCCTATGGCCTTCAATGAAAAAAATCCCCATTGGCCCGCGCGGGAAAGAGCTGTCATGAAGCTTGCAAGGCATATTGCAAGAAGGGCAGCCCCTGCAATGTCAAAAGGCTCTGAACTTCTTTGGCCAGGCTCGGCTCGTAAAATCCGCATTGTTGCCAAAACGGCAATCAGCCCCACCGGCACATTTATAAAAAAGATAACCCGCCAGGAAAAATACTTTAATATCAGCCCGCCCAGGGCCGGCCCCAGGGTAAGGCCCGCGGCCACAACGGTCCCTATCATGCCAAGCATCTGACCGCGCTCTCGCTCTGGAAAAACATCCACAAGCAGGGCCGGGCTGCATGCCATTATCATGGCTGCCCCAAGGCCTTGGCAGGCCCGAAAAGCAATGAGAAAGTGCGCGGAAGGAGAAAGACCGCAGGCCAAAGAGCCTGCTGCAAAAATTACAAGCCCGGAACAATAAACAAGGCGGCGGCCCAAAATATCGGAAAGCCTTCCAAAAGCCAACAGTAGGCAGCTTATTGTAAGCAGGTAAATTGTTACAACCCATTGTATTGTGGAAAGCTCG
>JASEHB010000067.1 GCA_030018745.1 Desulfatibacillaceae bacterium
CCCAAGGCAAGGGTGCCTGTGGAGTACTGGGCCTCCACCTGAATGTATTTGTACGCCGCGGCAAAAAGCAGGGTACATACCGCCATTGCAAAGAGCTGGGCCAGGGTGTCAATGGCCTTGGAAAGTTTTGAATCGCCAAGAATGTGGGTAAGAACATCTATCTTGACATGGCGGTTGTATTCCGCTGCAAGGCCAGCCCCAAGAAAGGTGAGCCAGAGAACTTGCAGGCGCAGCGCCTCATCAATCCACATCCAGCCTGCCTGAAAGAGGTTGCGGGCAACCACCTGGCCAAAGGAAAGGGCGACCATTGCAAACAAAATGAGAATCACCAGCGCCTTTTCAAGAAAAACAAGGCTTTTGTGCGCTTGAGCCAGAATGTCTACAAGAAACTTCATGGACGGACTCTCCTTTGGCGCTTAAATGCAGCCGGAAAAATTGCTGTTTGACCCCCTTTAAAGGGTCTTTGTGCGGCCTGGTCAAGTCTTCTGCCGCAACATTCTTTAACCGGATATGTTTTTTTGCATTAAGGCACTTTCAAAAACAGGGAAAAGGCATAAGAGAAACCAGCCGCCATCTGCCCGGAAGCAGTTGTCGGCAGCCTCTTATGCCGCCTTATTCAACCCGGCAAAAAAGCCTGCCAGCTTTGCCCATTATCCCACCCATACATTTCTTGCAGCCATGTCTGGGTCAACAATTCCCTCCTGAATGGAAGGGCCGTGATCCGCCAGAAAATCGCTGCTGCTACGGGTAAGACCCTGAATTTTAAGCTCCTCAACCAGATATTCGCATACAGATTCTATGAATTGGACCTTTTTGGCCCAGTTGCCTTCCAGAATCATGGCTTCAAACTTTTGGGCTGCAATAATCCCCAAGCCGCCCAACTTTAGAAGGCTTTTGTGCATCCATTTATAAAAGGGCGTGTATTTTTTTGCCAGAAGATGAACCATGGATGCGACATCTGCCGCAAACTTTATCTGCGCATAGGCCGCAGCCAAAAAATCACCCCTTTTTACGCTTCTTGAAAAATTGTACTGGCCCGACTGGCCTATGGTCATTGCCCGTGAAGCCAGCTTTTTTTTTCGCACATCTTCAGGATAAAAATCCAGATATCTTTTGCGCCAGCTTGTAAACTCACCCGAAAAATCGCAAAAAACCCTGCCATTGGTAGCTGCAGCCAGGGAGTTTTCCGGTATGGCGAGCCATTGGTCCAAGGTCTGGGGCAAAAAATCAAAACCCGTGAAGCCCTGGTAAAAATCCTCAATGCAAAAAACGCCCACCCTGCCCTGGCCAAAAAGGCTTGTTTTGCGCGGCCCCACCCCCAAAAACTCATTGGGAAGGCTGTTATAGGCCCTTGAAAGAGGCTCGAAAAGCTCATGGCTATCAGAGCGCTTTATCCAAAGGCAGAAACCCGGCCCCCAGTCATGATCCCGGCTTAATTGATCGTCAAAACCATAGCACTCGGAGCCATCGCCCACAAGGCCGACGGCGATTTTATTGATGGAGCCTGCAAAATCCCTCTCCAGCATAGGAAGGCCATGCTCGTAAAAAAAGGCCTCGCATATATCAAGACCCTTTTCAGGGGAGGGAGCATCCATCAATGACCTGTCTCAAGCACCGCAAGGTTTTGGGAAACCAGCCGCGCTTTATGCTCAACGCCAAGACGCCCGTAAAGGGCAGAAGCCTGTTGGAAACGGCTTACGGCCTCTTCCCGGCGACCGGCATCAGCCAGAACCCAGGCAGCATTTGCGTGGGAATCGGCAACCTGCTCAATCAAGCCGGATTCCTCAAACAACTTGAGGGCCTTTTCATAATAAGGCAAAGCCATGGCGGCCTCCCCCCTGTCCCGGTGAACGGAGCCAAGGTTCTGCAACTGGAAGGCGCAACCGGCCTTGTCTTTTAACTGTTCGAATATGCTTGCTGATTGAGTAAAGGCATCGAGCGCGTCAGTCCACAGCCGGGCAGCCACAAACACATGGCCCAGGTTGTTTAAAACCCCTGCCCGATGCTCTGCAAAAGTATGCCCTCTTTTGCCAAACAAATCAAGCGCTTTATTAAAACAAAGAGCAGCAGCCTTAAAATTTCCTTTTTGGGCAAGCTTTCCGCCTGCGGAGTTGAGAAAAGAAATTTTTCTCAAGAGCCTGTCATCATTATCTTTTTTTGCACACATGGCTAATAGCCCTTGAAGGCAGGCTCCCTTTTTTCCAGAAATGCGGCAAAGCCTTCAATTATGTCGTGGCTCTTCATAACAACGGAAAGGACATAGGATTCATAATCCAGGGCCTGGGGCAGATCCCATTTCTGGAAGTTTTGCAGGCCCCGCTTGGCAAAGGCTATTGGAATGGGCGCGCTTGTGGCGAAACGGCGGGCCATTTCAAAGGTTGCCTTTTCCAAATCCTCGTGGGGCACAACCTTGTTGACCATGCCTATGCGGGCGGCCTCTTCTGCTGGCACCACCTCGCCGGAGAAAATAAGCTCGCAGGCCTTGGCATAGCCCACAAGACGGGGAAGAAAGTATATGCCGCCCCAGTCGGGATGAACGCCCCGGCGCACGAAAACCTGGCCGAAACGCGCCTTGTCGCTGGCTATTATCACATCGCAGCACAGGGCCAGGTTGACCCCTCCGCCCGCAGCAGGCCCGTTCACAGACGATATGACCGGCTTTTCCATGTTGTTTATGAGAAGAACCGCCTCGCACATGGCATGGCGCTGGGCGGAAACCTTTTCCTCAAGGGCCTTGGTCTGGCCGGATGCAAACTCGTTCACATCGCCGCCGGTGCAGAAATACTTGCCTGCGCCGGTGATTATTACACAGCGCACCTCCGGGTCGCTTGCAACATCCTTCAGCACAGTCACAATCTCCTGGCGCATCAGCCCGCCAAAGGAGTTATAAGGAGGCCGGTTTAAGGTTATGGTGGCGACATTGTCCTTTTTTTCCAGCAGAATATGCTCAAGATTCATGCTTTCCCCCTTTTTTTGCAGGGCCAAAGGCAAAAGGCCCCAGATGTATTTTTGGAGCAAACACCACAGCCCTTATAGCTTTGCAGCCAATCGTAGAAGGAGCTGTTTTTTTAGATTGGCCTTAATCAGGCGCAGTTGAAAAAGCTGCCCAATGCCCTGCACACAACAGCCACCTGCTCCTCAATCTGCGCTATTATCTGGGCAGCCGCAGGCTCGCCGGAAACAAGGCCCGCTATCTGGCCACAGGGCATGACAGCAGAATCCTTGTTGCCGCCCTGCATCACATAGGCTGCATCCCCGTGCTGGGTCATTGCCTGATCAACAGCAGCCTGGCCCTCTCCCTTGCTTGCCGCCCCATCGCCCTTCTGCATACCGGAAACCGCCATTGCAAGGCTGTTGGCCAGAACCCTTATGGGCATGGCCTCCTTGCCCAGAAGAAGGGTGCCGTCGCATTGGGCTGCCTGCACCCCATCCTTAAAAAAGGAAGGCACAGGGCATTCCTTGCAGGCCACAAAGCGGGTTCCCATTTCCACGCCCGAAGCCCCAAGGGCCATTGCCGCCACCACGCCCCTGGCATCTGCAATTCCACCTGCCGCTATTACGGGTATGGATACGGCGTCTGCTATCTGGGGAATAAGGCAGAAGGTGGTTATGTTTTCCCTGCCCACATGACCACCGGCCTCGTAGCCCATTGCAATGACGGCATCAACCCCGGCATCCTGGGCCTTTTGCGCCAGCTTCACGCTGCTAACCTTGTGGATGACGGTTAATCCCCCGCTTCTGGCCAGGTCCATTATTTTTGCCGGATTGCCCGCAGAGGTGGTTATGGTTTTCACCCCCATTTCAATGGCGATCTCTATGGCTTCAAAGGCATTGGGCCTGTAAACTGGAATGTTCACGCCAACAGGCCTGTTCGTAAGCTCGCGGGCGATTTTCAGCTCCTGGCGCAGATTGTCTGCCTCCAGGCCCGAAGCTGCTATCTGGCCAAAACCCCCTGCATTGCTCACCGCTGCTGCCATTTTACCCAGGGTGATGAGGCGCATGGGGCCTAAAATGACGGGCAGGCGCGTACCCAGAAGATCTGCCACCTTCCCGCCCCAGGCAGGTTTTTCAGACTGTTGAAAGTGATGCACTGTACCTCTCCTTGAGTTCGGATTTTTTCACCTTCATGGTTGCGGTGAGGGGAAGCTCATCCACAAATTCAAAGCGGGTGGGGTGCTTGTACTTGGCTGCCCTGCCCTTCAAAAACTCCAGAATCTCTTCGGGTGTCACCTTCTGGCCCGGCATGGGCTGGATAAAGGCCATGCCTGTTTCCCCCCACTTGTCGTCCGGCACGCCTATTATGGCCACATTTGCAATGGCCGGATGCTGGGCAAGCACCTTTTCCACCTCCGCAGGATAGACATTCTCGCCGCCGGAGCGGTACATGTCCTTGGCCCTGTCCACAATATAAAGGTATCCCTCCTCGTCCATGTAGCCCAAATCGCCCGTGTGCAGCACGCCGTTTGTGATTGCCCGCTTGGTTATTTCCGGCAGGTTCCAGTAGCCGCTCATGACCGTGGGTCCCTTGGCAAGCATCTCGCCTATTTCGCCGGGAGGCAGCTCGTTGCCGTTCCTGTCGCCTATCCACACATGAACAAAAAAGCCGGGTTTGCCTATGGAACCCATTTTGCGCTGGATGTCCTCTTTGGGCAGAAGGGTCATGGCAGAGCATTCGGTCTGTCCGAAACCCTGCTGCATGTAGAGGCTGCGCTTGGCAAGCTCGTCAAAGAGCTTCATGGGTGTGCGCTCTCCGCCGCCCATTACAGAGCGCACAGAAGAAACATCCACCTGATCAAGCTTGCCCGTCTCAAGTATGATTCTCCACATGGTGGTAAGGGCGAAAACTATGGTTGCCCGGTAGCGCTGTATGTCCTCGGCAAACTCGTTGGGGTCAAAGCCCCGGCGCATGATAAGGGTTATGCCCCCGAAAATGGCCGGAGTGGCAACAATGAAAAGCCCGCCCGAATGGAAAAGGGGAAGCTGGGCCACCATGACATCGTTTTCGCCGCCGCCGTCCGTGTACATGGCGGTCTGGAAGCACTTGAAATAGGTCTGGGAATGGGAGAGAACCGCGCCCTTTGGATAGCCGGTCACGCCTGATGTGTAAACAATGGCAAGAGGGTCGTCAATTTCAACAGGGGCATCCGGGGTTGGCTCCGTCACGGGCCTGTCCGCCACGCCGGAAGCATAATCCTGCGCCCAGTCCGGGCAGCTTGGCATTCCAGGGTTGCCAGACTGGCAGTAAATGAACTTGTCCTCCTCAACGGTGAGCCGGGTGCGGATGCCGTCAATGGACCCAAGAAAGGAATCGTGAAAAAGGATGAGCCGCGCACCGCAGTCGTTTATCTGGTACTCAAGCTCCGGGCCTACAAGCCGCCAGTTTAAGGGAACAAAAATTATGCCAAGCTTGGCTGCGGCAAAGTAGGCTTCCAGAAACTCTATGCAGTTAAGCATGAGCACGACCATGCGGTCGCCCTTTTTGAGGCCCTTTTTCTGGAGGAAGTGAGCGCAGCGGTTCACGCCCTCGTTCAAAGCGCCGTAGGTGACCGGCTCATCTTCAAAAATTATGGCGGTCTTGTTGGCGTTTTTGAGCGCCCTTTTGCGGATTATGTATCCCACATCCCATTGCACAGCCATTTTTCTGTCTCCTTTCATGCCGTTACGGCAGTTTATTGCAGGGTTGATTTGTTCAGCGCATTTCCTTTAGCAGGTTCACAATCCTTGGCAGGGCCTCGCCCGTTGGCGCAGCCACAAAATCGTCCGCGTGGCGGGTTATTTCGCTTGGTTTGGGGTTAATTTCAACTATGTAGGCCCCTCTGGCCTTTGCATAGCCGGGTATGGACGCAGCCGGATGCACCACGCCGGAGGTTCCGCAAACCAGGACAAATCCCACCCTGCTTGCCAGAGAAAAGGATCCCTCCAACTGCTGCACAGGCTCGCCAAAGCTCACAAAGTCGGGCCTCATCACCCCGCTGCCGCAGGCAGAGCAGGCCGGAAGCTCGCCAAGAAGGGATTCAAGGCCCTTGATTTTTAGGGACTCCACAAGCTTGTCTGCAAAGGCAAAGTACTCTTCCATGGTCGGCAGTTGCCGCTGGTTGCAGGAGATGCAGCGCAGGCGGAACATGTTGCCATGCAGCTCAAAAACAGTTCTGCTGCCAGCCTTGTTGTGCAAATCATCCACATTCTGGGTGATGACAGCAGCCAGAACCCCTGCCCTTTCCATATCCGCCAGGGCAATGTGACCTGCATTGGGACGGGCGGTTTTAAGGGAATCGAAAAAGCCCTTTAAAATCTCCGGCGCCTGGTCCGGGTAGGCGGCAAGCACGCCAAGTATTCCGCTGGAAGCGCCCTTGGGATGGGTGTCCCACAGCCCGCCTTTGTCCCGGTAGGTGGATATGCCCGATTCCGCACTCACCCCCGCGCCCGTGAGGGCCACACCAGGGGCCAGGTCCATTAATTTTCTGGCGATTTCCTTGAGCTTTTCCATGAAAGCCTCATTTGCCCTTAAAAACCGGCTTGCGTTTTTCCATAAAGGCAAGCTGGCCCTCCTTCAAGTCCTCGCTGGCAAAGCCAAGCGCCTGGAGCATTTGGGCCTGGGCCTTGTCTTCTTCAGAGAGGGTCATGTTCTTTTCCAGCATATTCAATATGGTCTTGGTGCTTTTCAGGGCTATGGGCGCATTGGAGGCTATTTCGCGGGCCATTTGATAGGTAAAGTCAGAGAGCTGCTCCTTTGGCACAAGGTGGCTCACAAGCCCCATGTCCTTTGCCTGTTGGGCAACATAGGTGCGGGCCGTGAAGAAAAGCTCGCGGGTGGCTGCCATGCCGATGGCCTGAACAAACTCCACAAGGCCCTCCGGGTGATAAACAAGGCCCAGGCGGGCAGGCGGCATTCCCACCTTTACCGAGTCCGCCGCGATTCGGATGTCGCAGACCATGGAGAGGTTTAGCCCCGCGCCGAAGCAGTAGCCGTTCCACGAGGCTATTGTGGGATATGGAAAGAACTTTAAGCTTTTGAATGCAAGCTCCAACGGGTTGTGGGTCTTTATAAGCTCCTCCAGTTCCGGGTCCGGCTTTGTGGGAATTGCCCCTATGTCAAAGCCCGCGGAGAAGGCCTTGCCCTGTCCACCGGAAAGAACCACGCAGCGAACCGTATCCTCCTGCTCCCAGCGGGAAAGGATCTGATACATACGGAAAAGCATTTCAGGAGACAGGGAGTTCCCCTTTTCCGGGCGGTTGAAGGTTATGGTTCCAACCTGGTCTTCAACGGATTCGAGCAGCACTTCCTGGGCCATGATTTTTCTGCCTTTCCTTTAAAAAAGTGTGCGCCCCATCAACAAGGGTGCAAAACAAGTTGCCGAAAGCTATTTGATTTCAACCGGCCCGGCAGGCTCAACAGCATGGATTTTAATTTCATATCTTACGAATTTCCCTGCCAGGGGATGATTTTTATCCAGGTGAACCCAGTCTCCCACAAAGCCGCGCACCGTGTAGCATTCGCTGGTGCAGTCCTCATAAAGCCTGCGGTAAAGCTGCCCCGCCTCTGTTGGCGGGTTTGGAAGCTCGCTGGCATGAACCTTTTCCACAAGCTCTGGTCTGTAAGGGCCAAAGGCCTCGTCCGGCGAAAGGATGAAGGCCGCCTCATCGCCGGGGGCAAGCCCGTTTATCCGGCTGAAAAACCCTGGGGGAAAAGGCCCCTTGCCAAAAACAAAGCGGATGGGCGTGCGCTCATGGGTGTCATCCAAAAGCTCGGCTTTTTCATCAAAAAGCCTGTAGGTCAGCGTAATCCACGCGCCCTTTGCCACCCGCATTGACGGCTTTCTGGCTTGCATGGGCAACCTTTTAGATGCCTTGGCCAAAATCCAGTATGGGCCTGACTTCAAGCACATCAAAAAGCACAAAGTGCTTTAACATGTTGGCTCCGTCTCCAATGCGTGCGCGGATTTCCTCCATACGCCTGTCAAAGCCAGCGCCCGAATCCTCCATGTGGGCAACCTTCACATAAAGGCGGCAGCCCTGCATTCCCATGCCCTTGCCCCCGTGCATGATGATGAGAAAGGCGCCGTAGGGGTTTTCGCTCAAGTTGGCAAAACTGCGGTTGTCGCCAAGCATCATGCTCATCTGGCTGTCGCCCTCAAGGGCGGGCGAGCCGAATGCCGCCACATTGACCTTGCCATCCTTTGCTGTGGTAGCCAGGATGTTGGTGCGCTCCCTGGAGGCGAAAAAACCTTTCACTGCATCGCTTACCTGCATAATCCCCCCTTTTAATAAGGTGTCATCCGGATTGGCCGTTACAGGCCCCTTGGGTTTCGGCAAACAGCTTTTTCAGGCCCGGATCTCCGGTTATCTTTCGCTTTGCTCCATATAAAAAGGTCCATTTCAAAAGCTTTTCCACAGCCTGGGAAAGCTGGCCGAAATGGCTGATGAACTGGATGGTCTTGCCGTACTGGGCTTCCATTGTCTTTTTTTCCTTGCAGCCGCAGCCCAGAGTCACAAGGTGGATTTTGCGCCTGTCGCAGAAGTCTATGGCAAGGCCCACATCCACGCCGAAGTTTGACTCGCCGTCTGTTACATGGATGA
This sequence comes from Desulfatibacillaceae bacterium, assembly GCA_030018745.1. GTDB lineage: Bacteria > Desulfobacterota > Desulfobacteria > Desulfobacterales > Desulfatibacillaceae > JAGVAW01. The sequence goes on from JASEHB010000067.1 coordinate 8,578, forward strand.
GCAGATTCCTGCGCCCGTCCTTTGGCATAAAACAGGCCGCGGCAATTAAGGCCTGACCGGAAGCTGTCTGACCTGCCGGGGGTACGGAAAGGAGCTTTCTTTTGTTGATGAGGCGGCTCAACATGCAAATTCCGTCAACCTCAAAGTAGGCCCAGGCGGCCAGATGGGTGTCAAACCCTGCAAGAGCCTTGTGTATGTTACCCACCGTGTTTTCCACCATGCGCCACTTGTTGCCCCTCATGCTGCCTGTGGCATCAAGAAGCAGGGTGACATTCCAATCCATGCGGGGCAGCTTGTCCACCTGGGAAAAGCAGCGGCCGTTTATGGGCGCACGGTAAAGCCGCCTGCGGTCCACCTTGCCGGATGCCAGGCCCCGGTTGACCACCTTGTGGCGGTCTGCATAATT
>JASEHB010000068.1 GCA_030018745.1 Desulfatibacillaceae bacterium
CGAGTTCCTGCACGGCGAAGCGCAACGCAGCTATCGTTTTCCTGGGGCCGCCCCTATCCTTTGGAATCGAAGGTGTCTTTGGTAACTCCTATCTCCACAAGCTGCTTTTTGATGATTCTATGCGTCTGGGTCATGGGAAACTCATCCACAAAGCGGATGTAGCGGGGTATGGCGAATTTGGCCAGCTTGTTCTTGAGGAAATCGCGTATTTCCTGGGCTGTTGCGGTCTTTCCCGGCACAAGCTTTATGGAGGCCATTATCTCATCCTCTGCAAGCTCGCTTGGAACCGCATAAACAGCCACATCCTCCACAGCCGGGTGCTGGGTGATGACATGCTCCACCTCGTAGGCGGAGACATTCTCCCCGCCCTTTCTCATGGAATCGGAATCCCGGCCCACAAAATACAGGTAGCCATCCTCATCAGCCCGAACTATATCGCCCGTGTACATCCAGCCGTTTCGCATTTTCTTGTTGGTGGCCTGCTCGTTTTTGTAGTAGCTCACCCCGCCTTTTTTGTCCCCCACGCGAAAAATAAGCTCACCCGGCACGCCGGGCGGAACAGGGTTGTTGTTTTCATCCACCACCTTGCAATCCTTGGCCCCGGCTATGGGCTTGCCAAGCGAGCCAACCGGCGCGGTGCCAAGGTTGATGACGCCCTTGCCGCCGGAGTCCACGGCCCCGTAGCCCTCGTAAAGCGTAACGCCGAAGCGCCGTTCAAAGGGCTGCCACATATCTGCCGGACAAGCCGCGGAAAGCACATAGCGCACCTTGTTGTCCGTGTCGTTGGGCCTTTCGGGCTGTTTCATCAGAATGGGGATTATGGAGCCTATTGTGTTGAAAACCGTTACATTGTAGCGCCTTATATCATCCCAGAACCCGCTGGCCGTGAACTTGCGGGAAAGAGCCACCGTTGCGCCCACGGCCATTGAAAGGGTTACCGTGAGAAACATGGCGTTGCCGTGGCACAGGGCCAGAGCCGTGTAGTAAACATCGTTTTTGCGCAGCGTCATGCCGCCCACAATGCCAAGAAGCTTCACCCGCGAGCGGTTGTAGGTGTAAACAACGCCCTTTGGCCTTCCGGTGGTGCCGGAGGTGTACATGATAAGAATCATGTCGTCCGAGTTTGGGGTTATATCCGGCTTTTTGGGGGCCAGGGCATAGGCCTTTGAAAGGCGCTTTGCCTTTTTGGGGATTTTGATTCCTAAAGCCTCCTCCTCAATGTCGTCCACAATTAAAGAGGCAAGTTTTTTGGGCTGTTCAGGGATGTTGTCAAAGGCTTCCAGAAGCTCGGCGTCTATGGCAAGGGCCTCGATATCGCTGTGGTTTAAAATGTAGCCAAGGCCGTCTCCCCGCAGCTCGGAATTGATGGGCACCACATAGCCGCCAATTTTCTGCACAGCGAAGAAGATGTCCAGAAAACGGGGCGAATTCTTCATGAATATGCCCACGCCCTTGCCAGGCCCCAGGCCCATTTCCAGCAGGAAGCGCGCCACCCGATTGGCGTTTTCGTCCATCTGCCTGTAGGTGTAGCTCTCGTTCTTGTACAAAAGAAAGGTCTTGTTGGGGATTTGGGAGGCCCTTTCTTCAAGAAGCTGCGCCCAGCTTATGTCCTCAATGCCGCCTGTGCGCAAATTCAAAAGGTTCTTCAACAGCGTGCCACGCCGCATCTCATCCTTTACAAAACCAACAACGGCTCCCGCTGCACCCCCGGCAAGCCGCGCCTTCTGCAATGCAAAGCGCAGTTTGTCTTTTTTTGTCACGGCCATGAAAAAAACCTCCCCTTTTTATGCCAAGAGCAAAAGCCGCCTTTTGTGGAAAACGGCTTGTCAAGTTAAGTCAGAAACTGCTTTTTTGCGGGGAGAGCTTTTCCCCTATTGTCCTTTATCCCTTCTGGCTTCTCATCTCTTTTTGGCCGGGGCTTCCAATATATGGATGCACATGGCGGCTTCTTCGGCACCCAGCGCTCCGCCGCCGTTTTCTGCCAGGGCCAGTCTGGCGTTTTCCACCTGCCGTTTGCCTGCCTCGCCCCGGAGTTGGGTTACCAGTTCGTGGATCTGGGCCAAGCCCGATGCTCCTATGGGATGCCCGCGTGAGAGCAGGCCGCCGCTGGGGTTGATGGGTATTTTGCCGCCGAGTTTCGTTGCGCCTGATTCGGCAAAGCGCCCTCCCTCGCCAATGGGGCAAAAGCCAAGATTCTCGGCCTGGCGCAGCTCGCCGTAGGCTGTGGCGTCATGCACTTCGGCAAGGTTTATATCCTGTGGGCCAAGGCCTGCCTTTTCGTAGGCCAGCTTGCTCAATCGCTCGCCTATTTCCGGCTCGTCAAAGCCAAAGGGCCTGTCCCTGCCCGAACCCAAAATGGAGGCCCGCACCTGCACGGCCCGGCTTTCTAGACCAAGCTTTTTGACCATTGCCTGTGAGCAGAGTATGGCCGAGGCAGCGCCATCGCCTATGGGTGCGCACATGGAGCGGGTAAGGGGCCAGGAGACTATGCGGTCTGCAAGGCAGTCTTCCACGGAAACAGGGAACTGGTACTGGGCATTGGGGTTGAGTGTGGAGTGGAAATGGCTTTTGGATGCGATTTTTGCAAGCTGCTCCGGTGTGCTGCCAAACCTTTTCATGTGCTGACGGGCTGCAAAGCCGTAAACATCCATGAAAGGGGAATGATCGCCCGAGCCTGCCTTTGAAAGAGCGATGACCTTGTCGTAGCCGATGGATTCCCCAAGGCGGATGAACACCACGAAGTTGTCCCTGGCGTCCTTTATTCTGCCCCGGATTTTTTTCTTGATGCTGATGCTTTTTTTCCTTTTACCGCTCTGTTTCACCGGGTATTTGCTGCGGAAGGCCTCCATTTCACGGCGATCTTCATCTGTCATTTGAAAACCTGTAAGGCTCTGCACAAGCTCTGCGCTCTTTTCAATGTCTATGCCGCCTAAAAAACCGGCAAAAACCGCCACCTTGTTCTCGTCGTAGAGCTTTTCCACGCCAACGGCCATTGTGCTTTCGTAAAGGCCGCTGGCAACCCCCATCCATGCCTGGTGAAAGGCGGTGGAGCCGCTGGCGCAGGCGTTTTCCACATTGCATATGGGGATGGCGTCAATCCCCAGCGGCCGGGTGGCCACCTGGCCGCGGATGCAGGTCTGGCCTCCGCCCTCGCCCCAGCCGGAGTTGGAGAACCACAGGGCCTCGATATCCTTTTTGTTCAGGCCCGCATCTTCAAAGACCCCGTTGACGGTCATGGCCGTGAGGTCCTTTATGCTTTTTTCAAGATACTTGCCAAAGCGGATGGTGTGAGCGCCGACAACAAAAACATTTCGCATGATGCCTCCAGGATTGCAGACAACCTTATTTAGGGCTTATGGTTTTAACTTATTTTTTCCCTTGACTGGGTTAGAGCGATATGCTTAACTGGTTTAACCAAAGATAAGAAGAAATTTTACCACTTGTCAAGCAAAATCTGGCCAAAAGAAAAAATCATGCGCTCTGAAGATGTCGTAAACATACTTGCCCAGCGGATTTTTACCGGCAAACTCAGGCCCGGTGACAAGCTGCCCACGGAAAGGGAGCTTGCCCAGGAGATGGGCCTTGACCGCACCTCGCTGCGGGTCGCCCTGCGCCAGCTTGCCTCCATGCGGGTGCTGGACATTCGCCCCGGAGACGGGATATATGTGTTGGATTACAGCAGACATGCGGGGCTGGACTTTTTGAGGCTCATCTTTTCCCAGACTGTTGATGAAAAGGGCCAGCCTTTCTGTGTTGATGAATACACTATTCAGGAGGCATGGGAGTTCTGGGCCGCCTTTTTTCCGGTCATGCTTCAGGTGGCGGGCAAAAGAAGCTCGCCCCGCGATATAAAAATGCAGATGGACTGCATTGACGAGGAACTGAAAAGCGTTGACGACCCTCAAAAGGTTGTGGAGCTTAACTTGGCCCAGCAGGACATGGTGGCCCGCGCCACAAATAATATTGTTTTTCAGCTTTTTTCAAATGCTTCCAGGCCAATCCGCAGGGTAATGGTGGGCAATTTCGTTTCCCTTCTGGACAGGGAGAGCTTAATTGGCCACATACTCATAAAAAAGGCCCTGCTTGAAGAGAGTGTTGCCAACCCCCTTGTGTGGGGGGAAATTGCCGCACGCTACGGCGAGGCCCTCTCCACCTACCTTAATCTTCTGCGCAGGCAGAGCAACGGGCATGACAGTTTTGCCAGCCTCATGAAACAGTATCTTGATTCAACAAAGCATAAAAACTGAAAAAGCCCCTTAAAGCGGAGGATAAGAATGCCACGGAAAAAGGTTCAACCCGAAAATGCCCAGCTGGAAAAAGGCCAGGCAGCAAAGGTCCAGGCAAAAAAAGTCCAAAAGGCCGGGCAGGAGCTTTCAGACCTCTACACCTACGAGCCTGGAATGCCCTGGAACCCGGTGGAAAAGGTCATCATGGAAAGGCGCAGCATCCGCGCCTTCAAAAAGGAGCCTCTGCCAGACTCCATGATCCGCCGCATACTTGAGGCAGGCCGCTTTGCCCCATCTGCTGGCAATGCCCAGCCCTGGAAGTTTGCGGTGATAAAAAGTCCGGAAATATTGGCGGAAATGGAAAAGGACGCCATCAAAATCTGCAAGCTTCTCATGTGGTTTCTGGATTACACCCGCTCGGATTTCCGCAAAAAGTACCTGCGCCTCTACACCAAGCTCATGATCCGCCTGCGCTACAACGAGCTTCACCCCGTGCCCTTCTCCCTGCTAAAGCTCATTGCAGACGGCAAGGCCCCGGTCTTTCACGGCGCACCCACCCTCATCCTTCTCATAGAGGACAAGCGCGGTGTTTCCCGGCCCCCGGTGGACATAGGCATTTGCGGCCAGAGCATGGTGCTGACCGCCCATTCGCTTGGCGCAGGCACCTGCTGGATAGGCCTTGTGAAACTTCTGATGTACTACCCCAAGTGGCGCAAGCGCTTTGGCATTGCATGGCCCTACGAGCTTAACGACTGCCTTGCTTTGGGCTGGCAGAAGGGCAGCCTGGACGGCGAGGTCATCCGCGAGGTGCAGAACATATCCTGGTACGAGGGCGGCATTGATGATCCGCCGCGCATGGAAAGACAGGGGGAGTGACATGAACAGGCTCACCATCAGCGACCGCTTTCTCATCCCGACATACATCGACCCGAACCAAATGGTTTCCGGACTGCTGGAATTTTCCGACTCAAAATGCAAGCGCTGCGGAGTATGCACCTATATCTGCCCGGCCCGATCCATTGTAATGGATAAAGCTTCCGGCAAACAAAAACCCCTGCCCAGGTTAAATGACATTGTGCCCGGAGTATCCGCCTGCATTGCCTGCGGCTGCTGCGTGGCAGCCTGCCCGGAAGGGGCAATCAGCATAAAACGCGGCTTTTACGCCACCAAGTTTTATACAAGGCTGCATCAAACCAAAACATTAGCCGCCCCCAGGAAGTATTAAAAAGGGCGTGCCCAGGGAGCCGTGGGCAAGGCTTGCGGGGCGAGCCGGGAAGGAACGAGGTGTCTTTTTCTCTTCACCCAAAAGCGTACAGGGCGGTTCCAGGGAAAGGATAGCAAGGCTTGCGGGGCCGGAACGAGGTGGTGTTTTTCTCTTCAACCACAGGCGTACAGGGCGTGCCCAGGAAGCCGTGGGCAAGGCTTGCGGGGAGAGCCGGGGCTTTAGGTGTACTGCTGGTACATCGAGACCCGGCGATGCCCCGCGTAACGCCGCCCACGGCTCCCTGGGGCCGCCCTTTAACTTATGCTTTGGGCGATAATCTTTGCCATCGCCATTATGGTAATCTGCGGATTAACCCCCAGCGATGAAGGCACCACGCTTCCATCTGCAATGTAAAGGTTTGGCAGATCAAAGCTCTGGCCGTCCTTTCCCACAACGCCTTTGGACGGGTCGGCTGCCATGCGGCAGGTTCCAAGGGGGTGGAAGGCCATCATCTCCAAATGGTGGGGCCTTATCCGTGCGCTTAAAAGCTTTTTGGCATCCTGGGAATTTTCCAGAACCGGCATTTTGCTGATTCCAGTGTAAAGGCGCTTTGCCCCTGCTGCAAAAAATATTTCCGCCGCTAACGCTATGCCTTTTTTGAACTTGTCCACATCTCCCTGCAAAATCTGGTATGCGGCAAGGCATTTGCCCTGAAGAAGATCATGAAAGACCCGGCCCTTTGTGGAATCGTGAATCATAACGCCAAAGGGGGCAAGGTAGGGTATCTTGCAGGCCATTTCCTTGTGGGAAAAGCCTGTTCCGGGCAGGCCCGCAAGCAAAAGGCCCGGCGGCACGAAAATGCCTTCGAGCATTATGCCCTCATCTGCAAAGTCATCCACAAAAACGCCCTGGGATACACCTTTCCAGCCCTCCACGCGCTCATTCATCTCCGCAACAACCCGCCCGGCAGGGTGAATTTGCAGGTTGCGGCCTATGTTGCGGTTTTTCAGCCCTGCCCGCATTAAAAGCGATGGGGTTAAAAGAGTTCCGCAGGCCAAAACCACCTTTTCTGCCCTTATGTATGCGTCAAAATGCTCCCTGCCCGTGGCAGGATTCCATATGCGGCCAACAACCCCGGCGGCCTTGCCGTTTTTTACAACAAGGTCCGTAACCCGGCAGCAGGAGAAAATTTTTGCGCCCAGGCGTGCGGCTTCAGGCACAAAGGTGACATCCATGCTCTGCTTGGCCCCTTCCGGGCAGCCGTACTGGCAAACTCCGCATCCCCGGCAGTTTTTTACATTGTGCTTCAACGGCTGGCAGTTCAGGCCCAGGGCATCTGCCCCCTGTTTTACTATCTGGGCTGTGCGGCCAAGAATGTCCCATGAAAGCTCGGTAACATTTATGGCCTTTTCAATGCTTTCAAAAACCGGCTCCAGGTTTTGGGGGGTGAGGTGGCCCAGCCCAAGCTCATCGCGCCATTTTTTGAGTATGCCCTCCGGCGTGCGGAAGCAGGTGGCGGAATTGATGGCGGTTGTGCCGCCCACGCATTTGCCAAGCATGGTGGGAATGGCCGGTGTGCCAACCGTGGAGGTGGAGGCGCCGTCCCGGTACATGTTGACCACAGCGCTGTAAGCCTTGGAGTTGTATGTTTCAACCGTGTGGAGCGCGCCCTCTTCCACAAGAATGACCGAAAGGCCCTTTTGGGCAAGCTCCTTTGCAGCAACTGCCCCGCCCGCGCCGGAACCCACCACAACCACATCGCATGAAGTCCTGATGCTTCCCGGATAATCGGCAAAGCCAAAAAAGGAGCCTGCAGGAAACTCCGGAGCGCGTGGTTTTTGGCCTTTTGGGGCCTCTGCCGCGCAGTCTGGAGGGCAGCCTATGGCCCGGCACACAGCATCATCATCATAAAAAGAAAGACAGGTGATGAGCTTGAGCACCTGGGCAATGCCCCGAAAAGAGTATATGCGATGGTGCTCCAGCACATCCAGGTAGGCGGCTCTTTCGGGCTGGCTCATCTGCGTAAAAGTCTTGCCTTTGGCAGCCAATGCGCTATACTGTAAAAATATCATCAGCAAGGGGAATGACCAGCGCAAAGCAGGCTGGAATGCCGCAGCCAAAGCATCCGCCCTGGCAAGGGTGGCGGCGTCATCCGCCCCCTGGGGAAAGGGGCCGCCCGGCGGAATTATGGCGCTGGCAGCCCTGGAAAAAATCTGCGCGGCCCTTCCGGTAAAAATCTTTCGTTTTTCGATCACTTTCACCTCCACCGGCCAGTGGGCAAAAGAAGGGGAAAAGCTGTATTATCGCTTTTCTTGCTCTTTTGCACAAGTCCCAACACGAATTTTAAGGAGAGCAATATGTCCGACCTTACACAAGTATTCGAAGAAAAAGCCAACCTTGCCCGCTATCAGGCCGACCAGCAAAAGGGCCATTACGAGTCCTACTTTCTGCGGGCCAACCACCCGTCAGACCCATTGGCCTTCTGGATGCGCTACACAGTATTCTCTCCTGCCAATGAACCCCAAAAAGCCTTGGGCGAGCTGTGGGGAATGTGGTTTGACGGCAAAACCGGCAAGCACATTGCAGTAAAGGAGGAATTTCCCATTTTTGAATGCTCCTTTGGGCGGGACAAATTCGAGGTGATTCTTCCAGGCGCCAAGCTTAACAGCGAAAAATTCCGGGGCAAGGCCACCAGCGGAAAAAACACCCTGGACTGGAATCTTGCATACGGCAACGGGCAAAGGCCCCTCTTTTTGCTGCCTTTAAACCTTTACGAAAAGGGCTTTCCCAAGGCAAAGGCCCTTGTGGCCCAGCCATTTGCCAAGTTCAAGGGCATTATAACCGTAAACGGCCAGGAGCAGGAAATCCACGACTGGGTTGGCTCCCAGAACCACAACTGGGGGGTGAAGCACACGGACCTCTACGCCTGGGGACAGGTGGCCGGCTTTGACAACGACCCGGACGCCTTTTTGGAGATCGGCACGGCCCGGCTCAAGTTCGGCCCCATCTGGACCCCCTGGATAACCGTCATGGTCCTGCGCCACCAGGGCAAAGAATACAAGCTCAACACAATATGGCAGGGCATAAAGGCAAAGGGGAAATTCGACTATTTTACCTGGAACTTTTTCAGCAAAACAAAGGAAGCCTCAATCGAGGGAACCATAGAAGCCCGGCCCGGCGACTTTGTTGGGCTTAACTACTACAACCCGCCGGGCGGGTCCAAGCACTGCCTCAACTCAAAAATCGCATCCTGCAAACTCACGCTTACAACAAGGGGCGATGATGGAAGCGAGCAGACAGCCTTTCTTTCCACCAAGAAAAGGGCGGCCTTTGAGATTTTGACAGATGATAGGGGGCACGGCATCCCCATACAAGTATAAGTCGGCCCCAGGAAGCCGTGGGCTGCGTTATGCGGGGCATCGCAAGTCGGTCATGTACTATTTGTACACTCCCTCCTTGCTCGCCCCGCAAGCCTTGCCCACGGCTCCCTGTACCCCCCTGTACGCCGGTGTTTGA
>JASEHB010000668.1 GCA_030018745.1 Desulfatibacillaceae bacterium
GTCAACTTTTTCAGAGTTTTTTTATCAAGAATAATTTTTTTAAAAAATTCAGAAAGCGGACTATTCAAACCCGTATCAAAAAAAACAGGAGGCTTTTACTTGCTCCTGCTTGATAAACAGAATCAAAAGTCCGTCTGCTAACGCGGCAGGGCAAAGTCAAACTGCTTATAAAAAAGTCAAAGCCTTAAAAACTCCAAGGCATTGTCAAGCAATTTTTTTTCTGCTATAAGGAAAAAGATTTATCTGTTTAAGGCTTTTGGCAAATGGCAGCAGCAAGTCATTTGATGCCGGAAAAAAGCAAGATGACTTTGGTTTACGGGTCTGAATGCAAGCCTTTTGCAGAGTTTTCCAGGCCTACAAGGCCAGGGAGGCTTTTTTTAATATCATAGACCTTTTATGGCGAGCGAAAGGAGCGAAGTTAAATGGCTGACAAGCATCCTGAATGCCCCCTATACAATCCGGTAAATTGCAGGGAATACTATAATCCGCGCCTTTGCGCCGTTGTACGAAAAGATAAGCAGTGCCTTAAAAAGCGCAAGACCAAAAACGCCGGTTCCTCCTCATCGGGTGCCACCCACTCCGGTGCGCCAATGGCGGCCATGAGCGGAAAATAGAATTTTATCGCATTATCGCTGTTTTTACGGGGGCCTCAAACAGGCCCCCGTTTTTTTTGTGTACGGCCGGTTGAGAAAAAAGAGCGCAAACCTTTGTTGATGAGGTTTTCCTTCTGTCCGGTAGTATGCGGCAAGGCATGGTTGTGCAACAAGGAGGTCTTTTGATGGCCCCCAAAAAACAAAGCGCCTTCCACTCCCCATTTGCAGATCTTTCCCATGTGCTCAAGCAGGCCCGGCGCAACCGGAAAGGCCTGCAAGGCAAATCCGCACCAAAACCGCCAAAAGCAAAGAGCAAACAAAGCAGCCCGCAGCTCTGCCCTGAAGATGAAAATGCCCTTTTTGAAAAGTGGATGGAAGGGGTTAAGCCCCTTGCAAAAAGGGATGATTTTCTGCCAGCAGGCCCTAACCTTGCCGCCTGTACGGATGATGATAGGCAAGACGCCGACAGCCTTGTGCACAGCGTTCTGGAAAGAATTGTCGCCGGAGGCGAGGGCTTTGTTGTTTCCCAGACCAATGAATATGTGGAGGGCGCAGGCTGCGGGGTTCACTGGCTGGTGCCAAAGCGCCTTCACCAGGGCTTTTTTTCCATTCAGGCCCACAGGGATTTGCACGGCTTTTCGGTTGTTGAGGCCCAGGATGCTTTCGACTCATTCATGCGCCGGGCACTTTCCACCCGCAAGCGGGCTGTGTGCGTAGTTCATGGCAGGGGCTTGTCGTCCCCCGACGAGCCTGTTCTCAAAACAAAGGTTATTGAATGGCTCACAAAAGGTCCCTGGCGCAAGTGGGTGCTTGCATTTGCCAGCGCCAAGGCCTGTGACGGCGGGGCAGGGGCTACCTATGTGCTGTTGAGAAACCGCCCCATAACCCACAGGGATAAGAAAAGCGACAGAAAAGGCAGCAGGGCAGGGTGGCAGAAACAGGCTTGAAACTTTTGACTGCCATGCCCTTTTTTCAAGCGGGCCGCAAATAAACACTTCAG
>JASEHB010000667.1 GCA_030018745.1 Desulfatibacillaceae bacterium
GTCCAGTTCCGCCAGCCGGATATGGCTCACCCACTGGGATGACTTCACTCTCCCCCTTTGTAGCCCTCCCCGCTTTTTGCGAAAATGTGCAGATATTTTCCTTTATCTAAAGGAAAAGTCCCAGGCTTTAGGAGGGCCGACCGTGGAGCTTATGCCCTGGCGGCGCTGGATAGACCTTTTTTGAAAAGGCTTTTGATTTTAAGCAAAAAAGGCTGTTTCGCCAAACAGGAACCGAATCTCAAAACCCTTGCTTAACGCATTCATATCAGGTATTTTACATATCAGAAGCAGAAAATCTGAATCCCTGAACAATTTGCTCTGCTGCCCAAAAATAATTGCAGGTTTTGAATTTGCAGGAAAGCTGTTTCGCCCTGGGGGGAGGCGCGAAAAGCTCCCGGCAGGCCTTCTTCTTATTTCAACAGGTGAAGAAGCCCCATGAAGACTTTTTGGTTTTACAAAACGATTCTTCTTTCCATTGCCCTTGCTATAGCGGGTTCGGCCTCCGCTCATGCAAGGCCCATGGAGGAAATTGAAAAGTCCGGCGAGCTTCGCTTCTGCATTGTGCGCGCCAACCAGCAGGAATACGAGTTTTACTGCAAGCTGGCCGAGGCCTTTGCAGACCATGTGAACCCTTCCCTTAAAGTCGTGATTCATGGCGTTGACCAGTGGGACATTCTTTTTCAGGATGAGGATGGCAACACCCGGCGGGGGGAGGGCTATACGCCAAAGCTTCTGGCTGACGGAACCTGTGACAGCATTGCCGCGCCCATTACCCGTATGCCCTGGCGGGAAAAGCTCATGGGGCTTATCAACCTCTTTCCATCGCGCACCGTTGTGGTGGTCCGCAAGGCCCAGGCGCAGGACTACACCTTGGAGCGCAATCTGGCAGGCAAAAAGGCAGCCGTTTTAAAATCAAGCAGTTTCCAGTCCTGGCTGGAAAGCCAGAACCAGACCCGCTATCTTGACAATCCTGTTTCAATGGTTCTCGTCCCGACTCTTATTGAAGCCAGGGAAAAGGTGCTTGTCGGCGAAGCTGACTTCACGCTCATGGATGCAGACGGGGCAATGGCCATAATAACGCAGGAGTATCCAAGCCTTGCTGTGGCCTTTCCTGTTGGAGATCTGGAATCAATCGGCTGGGGTTTCTGCCGGGATGACACGGGGCTTCAGGATGCTGCCAGGGAGTTTTTTAGGCTCCAGATTGCCGATTCTGACTCAACTTTCAACAGGTTGTGGAAAGAGCGCTATGGAATGACACTGGTGGAGTTTGCCCAGTCCATGACAATAGGGCGCTGATGCAGAAGAACAACCCTTGATTTTGTGCGGCGAAACTTAAAAGACCGGACTCCATGAAAAGGCCCCTACCAAGCCCACCCCTGCTTTTCCGGCTGCTTTTCCTTGTGGTCGTCTCCTTCACGGCCGCCACGGCAGGCGTATATGTGTTTGCAGACCGCCAGTTTACCCAGATTCTTGACCGCAGCCAGAGGGCTGCCTTCTCGGAAAAAATTTCCTCCATCCTCCATTCCCTTTCCGAAACCGAGCGCCGCCTGCATTTTACGGGTATGCCCGAAGCATACGAAAAGGGCTTTCAGG
>JASEHB010000069.1 GCA_030018745.1 Desulfatibacillaceae bacterium
GCTTTGGAGAAACCTGCATACACAGATGCCAAGCGGCCCGAACGCACCGCGTTCGGGGCCGGAATTAGGCTTGGGGCATGTAAAACACATGCAACAAGGGCTGCACAAAGCAGAGGCGAGGGTGGAAACACCCCGCCTTTTTGCGTTTAGGGGCATCTTATTTTAAAGGAGGTCTTCACAAAAATGCCCTCCACGGTGGCAGACATTCTTGCGGTGATGGAGCGCATAGCCCCAAAAGCCAACGCAGAGCCTTGGGACAGCGTGGGGCTTGCGGTAGGCCACCCGGACTGGCCCGTAAAAAAAATCTGGGTGGCCCTTGACCCCTTGGAGGAGGTTCTTGAAGAAGCTGCCCGGCAGGGCGCAAACCTTCTTATCACCCACCATCCCCTTTTCTTTACCCCTGTTCAAAGCCTCAATCTTGCAAGCACCCTGGGCAGGATTGTTGAAATGGCCATCACAAAAAAAATCGCCATTTTCTGTGCCCACACAAATCTGGACAAGGCCCGTCAGGGAGTGAACACAGCCCTGGCAGAGGCCCTTGGGCTTGGCCAATGCCAAATTCTGGCGCCAGATGCAGCCTGTGAAGCATCTGAAGAAGCAAAAATCTCCGGCATGGGGCTGGTGGGCGAGCTTCCCGGCCAAACAACCCTGGCAGACTTTGCCCAAAAGGTTAAAACAGCCCTGGCCGCAGACTGTGTGCGCATGGTGGGCGACAAAGATGCGCCTGTGCGCCGGGTGGCTGTTTGCGGCGGATCCGGGAGCAGCCTGCTGCCCAAATTCTTTGAGAGTGGCGCCCATGTTTTTGTGACAGGGGACATTCGCTACCATGATGCCCTTTTGGTGCTGGAAAAGGGCCGCTCGATTTTGGATGCAGGACATTTTTCAACAGAACTGACTGTGGTGAAACCCCTTGCCCGGCTCCTTGGGCAGGAGCTGGCCAAAACCTGGCCGGAGGTGACGGTTTGCGCCCATGACAAACAGAAGGACCCTTTTTGCGCGGTGTAGAAAAAAATCAGCAAAAAAGGGATTGCATATTGCCTGACCGGCGTATTGTTCAACAAAAGGCCTTTGGCCGTTTTTTGGGAGGGATCAGCATTGAGGGAACAAATCTGCAAGCTAGTCAAACTCCAGAGTATTGACAACGAGGCAGCCAAGGTCCAGGTGACCTTGGCCCAGTGCAACAAAAAACTGGATAAGCTTACCACCAAGGTGGCCGACATCCGGAGCCAGGTGGCCTCCCATCAGGAAAAACGGGACGACCTGGCCAGGCGCCAGCGTATGCTGGAATCTGAAGTGGTGGATGTGAAGGCCCTGCGCAAGAAAAGCCAGGAGCGCCTCATGTCCATCAAGAACGCCAGGGAGTACAAAGCCCTTCAGCGGGAGATTGATGACTCCAAGCGCAAAGTTGATGAAATGGAAAATCAGCTTGTGGAGTACATGGAGCAGATGGAGCAGGCAGAAGCCAGCCTTGCCTTACTTGGCGAGGAGCTTGCAGCCCTTGAGGATGCCCTTGCCCAGGAGACCAAAAGCGTGGACAAGGAGCGCTCCCATGGACAAAAGCGCCTTGGCGAGCTTGATGGAGAGAGGATTTCCGTTTCCCAGTCCGTGGAGCCGGATATTTTTGCCCGTTACAGCCTTGTGCTGCGCTCCACAGGCGGAATTGCCGTGGTCCCGGTGGAAAGCCAGGTCTGCAAGGGCTGCAACATGAACATTCCGCCCCAGATATACAATGAGCTTCAGCGGGGCGATGAATTGAAGATGTGCCCCCATTGCGAGCGCATCATCTACTGGCAGCAAAATGAACAGGAGTGACAAGGGCATTTTTGGCCTGCTTTGCTGCATTTGAAATGCCAGCCTGATTACGCTTGAAGCCGCCGACCTTCTGGCCACGGGCATTTTTTGTTTTGCAAGGCCAGGAAAAAAGCTTATATTTCTAACGGGTCAAAGGAGACCAGGCAGCCGCTGGCCCTTTTAAGGGCTGGAGGAAAGTCCGAACACCACAGGGCAGGGTGCTCCGTAACGCGGAGTCGTGGCAACGCGAAGGAAAGTGCAACAGAGAGCAGACCGCCATTGCAGGAAATACCCGCAATGGTAAGGGTGAAACGGTGCGGTAAGAGCGCACCAGTTCTCCGGGCGACCGGGGAAGCTAGGTAAACCCCACCCGGTGCAAGACCAAATAGGGGAGCATTTCCGGCGGCCCGCCGGTGCTCCCGGGTAGGTCGCTAGAGGGCCGCAGGCAACTGCGGCTCCCAGATGAATGGCTGCCGCCCGCTTTGTGGGCAACCGCAGGCGGGAACAGAATTCGGCTTACGGGCTCCTTTGACCCGCTTTTTAACCTGGCCAGTATTCAGCCCGCCAAAAGGCCTGTCCGGGCACTGGCCTTAAAGAGCTTGAATTTATTTGGAATTGCTTGGGGAGGGGATGCCCTCCCATGTCTCGTAAAGGCTGCATTGCGCCTGGCCGGGGCACAAATTTTGGGAGCAGGAATCATGGAAGCGCCCCAGACAGACAAAGACTTTTCCTTTCAGGAAAAGGTGAAAATTTTTTCCCACGATTATCTGAAGTGCTGCAATTACCTTATCAGCGCCGCCCCCAGCCGCTATACCTACACAAAAAAGCTCTATACAAAGCTCATTGCCTCATCTCAACTTCTTGAAGATCTGCTGGACTTCCACGGCGCAAAAAACAACCTCCAATGGCTCTATTATCGCGAGCTTTCCGCTGCGGTGCGCCATCTTTCCAGCGCAGCCTATGCCCAGAAGCACATCTTCAACCGTTTTCCCTTCTATGATCTTGAAAACATGTCAGATTTTCTTGAAGAAGGGGAAAAAACCCATGTCTTTCTGCTGCAAACCCTTCAAAAGCTCGCCCCAGCCATTCTGGACGAAGCAAAAAGGCTTGATATTCCCATTCCTGATGAGCAATTCACGGTTGCCGACTTTCCCAGGGTGAGCACCAGCCAGATACTTGAAGCGGACATTGACAGCCAGGAAAGCAGCCCCAACCACCAGAGCATACTCAAGGTGGCCAACGAGTTCATAAGCATTGCCAAGGCGGTTGAAAACATAGGCGTTCGCGGCAGACAGGAAAGCGAAGAGCTTCTTTCCCTGGTTCCAGCCCGCGTCAACGAGGTTAAAATCCGCAGAATTGAAATGGTGATTCACAATCTTCAGTCTTCCTTTGATTCCTATGTGGTTTTCGGCGGGTATCATCAGGCGGATGAGGACTTGAAGCGCCTGCGCGGGCATATCAGCGTTGTCCTGCATCTTTTGGAAATTGCGGGCAGACTTTTGCACTTCTACGAGCGCCACCTTCGGGATCTGCCTTTCAAGAACGAGTACAAAAAGGTGCGCGACAAAATAGCAGCCCTTGTGGATCCGGATAAGCTTCTGGACCGCACCGTCAACTACGGGCTTCTGGAAGCCAGCCGTTTTCTCATCAAGGGCAAGGGCCTGGCAGACCAGATTTTAAACCAGTACCTGGAGCGCGATTCCATAACCGTGGGCGTGCCCCAGGATTTGGGCTTCCATGCCCGGCCCTCCCTTATGGTGGCAAAGGTTGTTCAGCATTACGGCGGCAAGGTGGAGATGCTGGTGGCCGAGGACCGCTTTGACGCCAGCTCTGTGCTGGATCTGCAATGGGCAGGGGGCAAACTGAAGAAGGAAAAGCTTGAGCAGGTGGTTTTTACAGGAGACCGCCGGGCGCTTCAGGATCTTAAGATACTGGCCTCGGTCAATTATGGCGAAGACCGGATGGGCAAGGGGATAGCCCTGCCAAAAGAGCTTGACTACCTGCGGTAAAGCCTTAAAACCATCTCAAAAATAGTTTTCCTCTGCGATTGGCTTCAAAACCCAAAGGGGGGGCAGGGGTTTTCCTGCTGGCAAAGAGCCATGATCTGCGCTGTTATTGTTGCCGCTGGCAGCGGCGAGAGAATGCAATCAAAGGAAAAGAAGCAGTTTGCAGACCTTGGGGGCAGGCCTGTGATAATTGCCACCCTGGAGGCTTTTCTTGTCCATCCCCAGATTGAAAGGATAGTCCTTGTGACAGCAGAGGCTGACCTGCCAAAGGTTCGCAGCCTGCTTGCACAAATCTGCCCTGCGTCAAAGCCCATTCGCCTGGTAAGGGGAGGAGCCACCCGCCAGGAATCCGTGCAAAAAGGCCTTGCTGCTTCAGGCGCTGACACAACAATAGTGCTCATCCACGATGGAGTGAGGCCCCTTGTCAATGCAGCAGACATAAGCGCCTGCATAGAGGGCGCAAAAGAGCACGGAGCCTGCATTGCCGCAGTGCCCGCCTTTGATACCATAAAGCAGGCCAATGAAGACGGCCTGGCCTCAACCACCCTGGACAGGCAAAGAATCTGGCTTGCCCAGACACCCCAGGCCTTTGACTACAATCTTATCTGCAAGGCCCATGAGCAGGCGGCCCAAAACGGCTTTGTTGGCACGGATGACGCAGCCCTGGTGGAGAAAATGGGCAAAGCCGCCATGCTCTGGCCCTGCTCCCGTTACAATATCAAAATAACCACCCGCCAGGATCTGGAAGCTGTCCGGGCAATTCATGCTTCCAGAATGAAACCATAGGAAAAGGGCGACAGTTTCTTTAAGGGAAAAAGAAAACCCATGCAAGGACAAAGCTTTTTGCGCTCCCGCCTTATGTCCACCCTTATTGGGCAGTTGGGGCCATTTGGGAGCCGCTGGCTGACAGCCTCAGTGCTCATGGTTCTTGCAAGCGCAAGCCTGCTGGCTTTTCCCTGGTGGGCAAAAAGCCTTTTCACAACAATTGTGCCGGGGCAGGATTTAGCTGCGCTGGCGCAACATCTTGCCATAGGCGCCGGGCTTGTTTTTTTGGTGTCAGCCCTAACCTTCTCGCGTGATTTTATCATGGGCAGGCTTGCCTTTGAATCTGTGGCCCGTATCCGCCGGGCCATGTTCCAAAGGGTTCTGGAAATGCCCGCCGTACACCTGGAAAAAGATGAAAGCGACATAAAAAGCCGCCTTTCAAACGACATAAGCCTGCTGGCAGACTCGCTTTTGGGCGTTGTGATGATATTTGTGCCCAATGCCCTTACTCTGCTGGCCCTGGCCGGTGCAATGATATGGTACGCTCCGGCGCTCTCCCTGATAACTCTTGCTCTTTCCATACCTCTTTTCTGGGCCACAGGCTATTTTGTGAAAAAGGTTTATCTGTCTGCCCAAAACGCACAGGAAAGGCTGCCGGAACTTGTCTCCATCGCAGATCAGGCAGTGAGAGGGGCGCGGGAAATCCGCATTTTTTCCCTTAAAAGCCGTTTTATGCACCTTTTTGATGATGCTGGGCAAAAGGCCCTCAATGCCCAAACAACCCAGGTAAGGGCAATGGCCCTTCACCCGGCTGCTGTGGCCGTGTTCCACGGCCTGTCTGTTGGCATTCTTCTGCTGCTTTGCGCATGGCTTGTGTGGAGCAATCGCCTGCCTGCCGACAACCTTCTTGCCTTTTTCACCTGCCTGCTGCTTATGGGCGCACCACTTGGCCAGGTAAGCAATTCCACCAAAAACGCCGGGAGAATGCTGGCCGTGTGGGAGCGATGCCAAAAGCTTCTTGCTGCTGATAACAATAAGGATGATGCTCTGCCTGACATTGTTGTGCAGGGCAAGGCCCTGGAGGTTGAGAATTTAAGCTTTGCCTATGGGCCGTATATGGCCCCAGCCATTTTGGATGTATCCTTTACCGTGCCGCCAAAAAGCGTGCTTGCCATAGCAGGCCCCAGCGGGGCAGGCAAATCCACACTCCTTGCCCTTTTGGCGCGCTTTTACGAGCCGGATTCAGGAAGAATACTTGTGGGCGGCCATGACATACGCGCATTTAACCGCCAAAGCCTGCGCCAAAACATGGGAGCGGTTTTTCAGGAGCCAATGCTTTTTTCCGGCACCCTTTGGGAAAACATAGCAATAGGAAACCCAAATGCAGACCAGGCGCAAATTTTAAAGGCCGCAGCAGATGCCCATGTGAGCGAGTTTGCCATAAAGCTTGTCAACGGTTACCAGACCCTTGTGGGGCCGGGAGGCCAGGAGCTTTCCGTGGGCCAGCGCCAGAGGGTGGCCATTGCCAGAGCCTTTTTGAAAAACCCGCCGCTTCTCCTGCTTGACGAGCCTTTCTCTGCCCTGGACAGAGAGTCCGCCCGCCTTGTGGGCAAGGCCCTTGTCCGTCTGGGTGCAGGCCGCACCACCATAATCGCAGCCCACAGGGCAAGCCTGATGCAGATGGCCGATTTTGTCATAGTTTTAAACCAGGGCCGCCTTGTGGAGCAAGGCTCACACCCGGAACTTCTGGAAAAGGGAAGCCTGTACCCCGTGCTTTTTCAGACTGCGCTTAACACCCCGTTCCAAAGTGATTTGCATTTGAATTCCACGCAAAAAGGCCCTTCCTTATGAGCAAGATCCAGGCCAGCATCATTGTTGCATCCTGGAACAGGGCGCAAATTCTGGAAAAAGCCCTGCCCCTGCTTCTGAACCAGGAGGTGGATTTTGCTTTTGAGGTGGTGGTGGCAGATGACGGCTCAACGGATAACACTCTGCAAGTTCTTGAAAAAATGGCTTCTCCGCGTCTTAAGGCCCTTGCCCTGCCCCACAGGGGTATCTCCCACGCACGCAACAGAGCTGTTGAATCCGCAGAAGGCCGCATACTTGTTTTTGCGGATGACGACTGCCTTGTGAAGCCCGATTTTTTGCGGAACCACCTTGAAAAGCACAGCCAAAATAACAACCTGGCTGTCACCGGCCCGATTGTGAACATTGAGGACATTGATGGCCCCCTGCCTTCCATGCGTCCCTGGAAAGGCTGGCACAACAATCCCTTTCCCGGCTGCAACTGCTCACTTTCCAAGGAGCTGTACACAAAGGCCGGGGGCTTTTGGGAAGCCTTCACAGAATATGGGTGGGAGGATATGGAGTTCTGGCTGCGGGCAAAAAAGGCCGGGGCATCGCCCTGTTTTGCGCCAAAAGCTGCGGTTTTCCATTTCAAGCCCAAAAGCCGACAAAGGGATCTTGCCCTTCAAATCCGCCTTGAAAGACAAAGAGGGCAGATGGGCGCCCTCTTTTACGGACGCCACCCCAAGGCATCTGTGTCCTTTCTAGTAAAGAAAAATCCTGTTATGGGCATGATGGACAGTATGCTCAACAGGCTGCTCAAGCTTGAAGATACCTGCCGCCAGGTTGAAACCGGCCTGTTAAACCCGGATACTCTCTCACCCTTGATGCATAAACTGCTTGTGCTCCACTCGGAAATATCCCGCGCCCAAGGCAGGTTTTGATACAACGCTGCAAACAATGGAAATGCTGTTTCCATTGTTCTGATTCAACAGAGATAAAGGCCCGTTTTTGTTGGGCTGCGCTGGCCTACGGCTGCGCTGGCCCAACCTTGCCACTTACATACCTGGTATCAAAGGCCGGTATCGGGCGCTTCCTGCCTGTTTTCAGGAGCAACGGCCGGGGCTGTTGGCTGGGGGGCCTGCACGGAAATGGTCAGGCTCACCTGGGGGGGCCTGCCGTCAACAAAGCGCAAATCAGCAGGGTAAATCAAACTTGGCGTAATCTGCGCTGTGCGCGTTACGCTGGAAAGATCCACCGGCGCAGTGGAAATCTTCACCCTGCCTGCATCGCTTTCCCTTATGGCCAGAACCGTGGCATGGGTGGGGGTAAGGGTTGCAGAAACCAGTGTGTAGCCTGCTGGCACGGAGCCTGTTGTGCGAAGCTCTATGGGCACCCTTGTGGGATAGAGCCTGTGCAGGGTAAGGGTTATGACCCCAGGCTTGATGGATTCCAGGGTCAGGGTGGGCGGAATCCTCACAAGGTCGTTGGACAGCACCACCTCCTGCTCGCCTTCCGGCAGATTGGAAAGATCCACGCTGACCTTCATGGTTTCAGTTTCCGCAAATCGGAAGGCCTGGCGCGGCCCCTGAAGGCGAACCCTTGTGGCTGTGTGCTCCGGGTCTTCCAAAAGCCATTGGGCGGGCAGGTTCCGGTACTCAATGGGCAAAACAAAGTCGTGCTCAATCAAATCCCTCTGCTGGCCAAAGCCCACCCACAAAAGGCTTGCCAGCAAAATGGCCATCACCTTTTCCCTTGTGTTCTGGCGCACCCATTCGCTTAAAGGCCTTTTGGCCTGCCTTGGGGTTCTGGGCCGGAAAAACAAATTGAGCAGATCCCGCAACTGGTTGTCGTCAAAAATCGGCTGAAGCCGCCCGCCCCTTGCCACGGAGATGACGCCCTTTTCCTCGGAAACCACAACGCAAAGGGCGTCTGTAAGCTCACTAAGCCCCACAGCCGCCGTATGGCGCAGCCCTCCGTAGGGAATTCTGTCCACATTGGGAGAAAGGGGCAGGTGGCAGCCAAATGACTCCACCTTGCTGTTGCGGATTACAACAGCGCCGTCATGGCCAGGTGAATGGTGGTCGAATATGCTTTCCAGCAGTTGGGGGCTTATGCGCCCGTCAAGGGGAATGCCGCTGTGGATGTGCCTGTCCACCGGCCCCTTGGCAGGCAGCACAAAAAGCGCCCCAACCCTTTTTGCGGCAAGCGTGCTTGCAACCTGGGCAATTATGTCGGCATCCTGCTGCTGCTGGCTTATGGAGCGGCTTGTTCTGCCAAACCAGCCCAGAGTGGCCAGCCGCTCAAAAAACCGCCGCAGCTCCTCCTGAAAAATTATGACAAGGGCCAAAAGCAGTATTGCAAAAAAGCCCTGAAGCGCCAGGGCCGTCATGTAAAGGTGAAAGGTGCGGGCAAGAACATAAACAAGGCCCAGCAGCACAATGCCTGCCAGAACAAAGCGGGATGCGGCCTTTTTGAACCAGATAAGCACACCATAGATGAGAATGGCGATTATCAGGACATCAAAAAGATCCTGAATCCTAAAACCGCTGAAAATATCAAAAAAGACTTCTGTCACAAGCTCTCA
>JASEHB010000669.1 GCA_030018745.1 Desulfatibacillaceae bacterium
TGCAAAAAAGCGGCGCAACCCAAAAAAAGCTGCCGTAAAAATACCGGCAGCGCAAAAGTAAGCGCCGGTCAGGCAGAACGGCCCCATTTACCCCTGGCGGGCGTCAACACCCGTCAGAAAGAAAATATTATCCTTTTTAATATGTTTTGGGCAAGAAGATTTTGCCGTGCCGCTGCAAAATTTGTGCTGTTTTCAAAACAGGTTATTAAGGCGCAAGAATCGCACTTCTCCATTTGCGCACGGAGTTGATGAGCATTATTTTTGCGCCTTTTTGCACCTGGTCCACGCTTACGGGCTGCTCAACAATTTTGCCTTCAGAAAGAAGCCGCTCCCGGAAAGTCCCCCCCAAAAGGCCGCATTCCACAGGCGGGGTCACAAGAGCGCCATCCATCTCCACCACCACATTGGCAATGGAGGTCTCGGTTATCTGCCCCTTTGAATTGTAAAAAAGAATGTCATCGCAATCTGGCATCTGCTTTTTTGCATCTGTGTAAAAATCCCGGCAGGTGGTTTTAAAATAAAGGAAGGGGTTTTTCTCATCCACCGGATTGAGGGCAAGTTTGAGGCGCACCGGCGCATCATCCGCGCTTGGGGCGGGAGCCGGGGAATCTTCAAGCT
Source organism: Desulfatibacillaceae bacterium (assembly GCA_030018745.1). Lineage (GTDB taxonomy): Bacteria > Desulfobacterota > Desulfobacteria > Desulfobacterales > Desulfatibacillaceae > JAGVAW01. The sequence continues at coordinate 619 of JASEHB010000669.1, forward strand.
CAACTTCCCCGTTTTGGGCCAGAAGAAGCCTGACCCTGCGGGAATCTGCTGCAAAGCCTTTGGCCAGCCCTTCAAGGGCAAGGGCGATTTGCTGCCTGTCTGCCGCAAAGCCAAAGTAGCTTGCAGCCCGGCAGATGCGGTCAAGATGCTCTCCCAAAAGGAAAAAGCCCTTGTCAGGCGTCCACAGCAGGGTTTCAAACAGCCTGAAATCGGGCATTCTTTTTGTGAGCACCCCGGCCTTTAAGCGGCATTCGTCAAATTCATCGCGGGTGTCCGAATACCAGAGTATGCCCCCGCCCACGCCGTAAAGGGCCTTGTTTGCCGCCTTTTCCACCACAACCGTGCGGATTGCCACATTGAAAAGCGCCCTGCGCCCCGGCCGGATAAGGCCAACGCAGCCCGTGTAAATGCCCCGCGGAGTTGTTTCAAGGTCTGCAATTATTGCCATTGTGTTGACCTTGGGCGCGCCGGTTATGGAGGCGCAGGGAAAAAGGGCGTCAAAAATGCCGCAAAGGGAGGCGTCTGTCCGTGCGGTCACAGTGCTTGTCATCTGAAAAACGGTTGGGTAGCGCTCAACGGAAAAAAGCTTGGGGACCTCCACAGTGCCCGTGCGGGCAATGCGGCCCATGTCGTTTCTTATCATGTCAACAATCATGACATTTTCGGCCCGGTTCTTGGAGGACTGTTCAAGCCAGGCCCTTATCTGCTCATCCTGCTCAAAATAAAGGCCCCGGCGGGCCGTGCCCTTCATGGGGCGCGATACAAGCAAATCGCCTTCAAGGGAAAAGAAAAGCTCCGGCGAGGCGGAGCACACCGCAAAATCGCCCGTATCCACAAAGGCGCACAAAGGGCTTTGCTGGGCATGGGCCAGCGCGCCGAAAAGGGCGAGCGGGTCCCCGGCAAAAGGCGCTTCCATGCGGAATGTGTAATTCACCTGATAGGTGTTTCCGCTGAAGATATGCTC
>JASEHB010000070.1 GCA_030018745.1 Desulfatibacillaceae bacterium
GGTATATCACTGGCGGCAATAGGACACATCGGCGTTTTTTTCGGCAAGCTCATCAAAAGCGCTGTATCCAGGCAACGGGAATTTTTAGCAGATGCTTCTGCTGTGCAGTTTACCCGAAACCCTGCTGGCATAGCTGGTGCATTGAAAAAAATCGGCATGGAGGCAAATGGCTCAAGGGTGCATAATATTCACGCCCAGGAGGCAGCGCACCTTTTTTTTGGTAACGCCCTTTCCAAGGCGTGGCTGGGTGCGCTTTCAACGCACCCCCCGCTTGAGGAAAGAATTAGAAGGATAGACGCCTCATTTGACGGCTCGTTTGGCCAAAAAACCGAAGCACAAAAGCAAAGCAGGAAAAGCCCGGCGACAAAGCCTTCTGTCGCAGGTTCAAGACCCCTGGTCAATGCAGCGGCAATGGCAGGCGGGGCAGGGGCTGCCGCCCTTGCATGGGAGGCTTTGGCTCCAGAAAATGTGATTGAGCGGGCAGGGTCGCCTTCTCTTGACCATGTTGCCCGCGCCAGGCAATTGATTGATGCCATTCCCAAACGCCTCAAGGATGCTGCCCATGGGCCTTTTGGGGCCAGGGCCGTGATTTACTGCCTTTTGCTCAATGAGGAAAACGAACCCAGAGCTGCCCAGTTGAACCACATAAACACCCATGCCGACCCTGCCGTGAGGCCGGAGGTGGCTGTTCTTGAACCCCTTGTGCAAACCTTGAGGCCGGAATACAAATTGCCCCTTGCAGACATTGCCGTAAATGCATTGAGGCAGCTTTCGCCGGAGCAATACGGTGTTTTCAAGGAAATTGTTTCGTCCCTTTGCTTGGCCGATAAAAAGATCGGCCTTTTCGAGTTTGCACTCCAACGGCTTGTGGTGCAGCGGCTTGACCCCTTTTTCGGACTCAAATCAAAGCCCCGCATCCGCTTCGTTGCTGTGGATCAGCTTCAGGTGGAGGTTCATCTGCTGCTTTCAGCGCTTGCCCATCAGGCAGGTCAGGATGAAGCCTTGGCGCAGCAGGCCTTTTCAGCAGGTATGCAGATGACTGGCATGGACTATGACCTGTCCATCCTGCCAAGGGAAAAAGCTGGTTTTGCAAAGCTCGACAAGGCTCTGGACAGTTTTGAGGCTGCCTCCCCAATGGTTCACAAGACGATTTTGGTTGCCTGCGCCGCCTGCATAGGGGCTGATAAACAGGTAAGCATAGGCGAGGCCGAGGTTTTCCGGGTTGTGGCAGAGGTTCTTGACTCGCCCATTGGGCCTTTTCTGCCCGGAGAATTCAGGCAGAGTTAAGGCCCGGCAAAGGGCAGGGGGCAAATCACAATAAGGAGCAGACAGACATGATTGACTGCCATTATCATCTGGATGAATCCAGTGTGAGCGTTGACGGCCTGCTGGCCAGCATGGACAGTTGCGGTGTTTCACGCACCGCCCTGATTGCGCCCATGTGCCCGGATATAAAGCATAACCTGTTCATGACCCTGGCATCGCCCGTTTTTTTAAGGCTGCTTCGCTCCAAAATAAATGCCGCCAACAATGCTGTTCGGGCGCTATACAACAGTTGGGTCAAGGATACTTGTCAGGTGGATGTGGGCGGCAGACTTTATCCTTTGACAACCCAGCCGGATAATGAGCGAATCGCCCAGGTTGTGCAGGAGCATCCGGAGCGCTTTTACGGCTGGATTTTTGTCAACCCCAAAGGGCAGGAAGACCCTGTTGCACAGATAGACCATTACACGAAAATTCCCGGCATGATAGGGGTGAAGGTACATCCTTTCTGGCATTCCTATCCCGTTTCCCTGCTCCGGGCCACAGCGGCCTGCTGCCAGGAAAAAGGCCTGCCAATGCTGATTCATCTGGGAGTGGGGGAAAATGGCGATTTTGCCTGGCTTGCCAAAAACTTTCCGGGTGTAAAGTTTATTTTCGCCCATGCAGGAATCCCCTATCAGCGGGCTGTCTGCTCCCTTGCTGCAAGTGCGCCCAATGTTTTTGTGGATATTTCCTGCTCAAGCTATATCAATGTTCCCATTGCAAAAATGGCAGTCAAACTTGCCGGACCAAAAAAATGCCTTTGGGGAAGCGATGGGCCTTATTTTCACCACAAGGACGACCGCTTTGATTACAACTTTTATGTGCGGCTGCTTAAAAATCTAAACCTTGGAAGCGAAGATGAAAAGCGGCTTTCCCGAAGCAACTTTGAGTCAATACTAAAAGGGCGCAGCAGGTGATGGGCTTTATACGCGATCAGGAAATCCGCCTGGCTGTTCGCCTTTTAAGGGGCCAGTATGTAAAGGAGGGCCTGCCGGTGCCTGTTGACAGCCAGTTGGGGATTCAGGCTGCAAGGGTTGTGGATGAAGCCCATGCCATTGCAAAAGCGCGAGGCAGAAATATCCTTGGCATAATCAAGGAAATTGTTACCCAACTTTTTTCCCAAAATAAAAAGGAGTGAAACTTGACCACCCCGATTTTAACCATTGACCCGGAAAAATGCAGCAAGGACGGTCTTTGCGCAATGGCCTGCCCAATGGCGCTGCTTTCATTTGCGGACACCACAAAGCCGCCCGTGCCTGTGGCAAACGCCCGCGAACTGTGCATCCGTTGCGGTCATTGCGTTGCGGTCTGCCCCAAGGGAGCCATTGACCACGAGGCCATGAAAGCCAGTGATTGCCTGCCCATACAAAAAAAGCTGCTTTTATCTGCCGAGCACGCGGAGCATTTTTTAAGGAGCCGCCGCTCCATTCGCAATTACAAGGATGCGCCCGTGGAAAGGGAGAAGATTGAAAGGCTTATAAAAATTGCAAGCCATGCCCAATCCGGGCATAACGAGCAGCCTGTTAAATGGCTTGTGATATACGAAAAGGAAAAGGTGCGCCAGCTTGCAGAGCAGGTGATAGCCTGGATGAAACACCTTTTAAAAACCCAGGAAAAGTTTGCCAAGGGCCTGCACATGGACATGATTGTGGCAGCCTGGATGATGGGTTTTGATGTGGTTTTCCGCAATGCGCCCCATGTTATTCTGGCTTACAGCCACAAGGCTTCCGCCACGGCTCCCACAGCTTCAATCATCGCCATGACCTACCTGGAGCTGGCAGCCCCCACCCTTGGTCTTGGCTCCTGCTGGGCAGGATATTTTACATACGCGTCCCAGACATTTCCGCCTCTTATGGAAGTCTTAAACCTTCCACAAAACCATGTGGCCCAGCAGGGCATGATGGTGGGTATTCCAAAGTTTGGCTACCAGCGGATGCCTGTAAGGAAAAGCCCGGATATAACCTTTGCATGATAAGGCCATGCTGTGCTGAAAAAAAGAGCCGGAAGAAGCTTTGCTTGTAAAAAGGCTCCTTCCGGCTCTTTTTCATATCAGGCTGTATGCAACAGGTTTTTTCGGCGGCCCCTCGCTTATTCGAGAACCATCAGGGCATCCACCACCACAGGCCTTCCTTTAACAATAAGAATTGGGTTTATGTCCAGTTCCTTAATGCGCGGGCAGGCAAGGGCAAGGTTGCCTAGAGCAATAAGAATGTCCGCCAGTGCCCTTTCATCAACAGCAGGCAGGTTGCGGAAGCTGCCAAGAAGCTTGTTTGCCTTTATGGAATTGGCAAGGCGCAGGGCCTCTGCCTGCCCGAAGGGGGCCATGCGAATGGCCCTGTCTCCCAGAGCCTCGGCCTGAATACCGCCCAGCCCGAAAAGCACCAGAGGCCCAAAGCCGGGAAAGCGGGTTACTCCGGCCATAAACTCCCGGTCTGCGCCAAGCATTTCGCACACCAGCACCTGGCTCTGGGGCACATTTTTCTGTATTGCCTCCCAGGCTTTCAACACGCCGTTTTCATCAACAATATTCAGATGCACCAAGCCCTTTTCGGTTTTATGGGCAATTTGAGCCGAGCAGGCTTTCACTGCCACGGGAAAGCCAATTTCCCTGGCTGCATCAAGGGTCTGCTCCGCGCTTTGGGCCAGTTTTTCGCGGCAAACGGGAATGCCGCATTTGGCAAGGATTTGTTTTGCCTCATGCTCATCCAAAGAGCCTGGCGCGCTGCTTTGGAGTTGCTCCACAACCTCGGCGGGAATGCCGGAAGCAACAGGCGCATCAATCTGGCGGTTTCTTATCTGATAATGCCTGTAAAGGCAGCTCATGGCAAAAGCCGCCTTTTCCGGGCTGTCAAAAAGCGGCACGCTGTTTTCCAGAAGGGTTGAAACTGCGTGATCTTCCGTCCCCAAAAATGACGAGCAGACAATGGGCTTTTGGTGTTTTTCCCGCAGGGCCAGAAAAGGCCCAAGATCCATGGAGAAAAGCTTTTCAAGCTGCTCGTATTTAATGTCCATTACTTTTGAAATGGACGGATACACCTGCTTTGCCCAGCCGGTATCCATGAATCCGTGAATTAGAAGGCCGTCCACCGCGTCAGACTCCAGAAGAATCTTGGGGATGACCTGGTTCATCAGCTCGCTTTCCATGATGAAGGTGAGATCAACAGGGTTGTTGGCGCTGGCATGGGGCGGAATGACCGCGCGGATTTTTTCCTTAACCGGGCCGGGCAGGTCTGATACCAGTAGATCGTTGCGGTCGCAGATATCGGACATGGCGGTTCCAGGGCCGCCGGAATGGGTGAGTATGGCCATGCGCTTGCCGTTTAAAGGCGGGCTTGCTGCAAGGGTGTGGCCTATGCGGTAAACCTCCTCAATTGATGAGACGCGGATGATGCCTGCCTGGGCAAAAAGCCCGTCATAGATAAAATCCGGCCCGGCAAGCGCCCCTGTGTGGCTTGCCCCGGAGCGCGCCCCGGCCTTTGTGCCCCCTACATACTGGGCGATGATGGGTTTTTCGCGGGTTATTTTTCTGGCAACTTCAAGGAATTTGTCCGCCCTGCGCAGGGTTTCTATATACATTCCAATTGCCCTGGTTTCCTTGTCGGCCCCTAAATATTCCAGGCAGTCCACCAGATCTATATTGGCCTCGTTTCCCACACTCATGGCCTTTTGCAGACGCACGCCGCGCTGTTTGAGGTAGGAAAGGGTCTGGGCAAGGTAGGTGCCGCTCTGGGAGGCCAAAGAAAGCCCGCCGGGCTTGTCCTGAAAAGGGGTCACGGTGACATTGAAGGGCAGGGCGGTGTTCATCACACCCATGCAGTTTGGTCCCAGAAAGCGAATGTTGTGCCTGGAGCAGACTTCCAGCAGCTTCTTCTGGAGTTCTTTGCCGTCTGCCCCGGTTTCCGCAAAACCTGCGGTGATGATGATTGCAGATCGCGTGCCGATTTTGCCGAATTCATCCATCATATCCACCACAAGGCGGGTGGGCACAACAAGCAGGGCAAGGTCCGGGGCCTGGGGCAGATCGGCTATGGAGGGGTAGGCGGTCAGCCCGAACACCTTTTTCTCAACAGGATGAACAGGAAATATTTTCCCTGGATAATCGCTGGTCATAAGATTAAGACACTGAAGCGTGCCCATCTTCATGGGGTTGTTGGATGCGCCGACAATGGCCACGGACTTTGGGGCCATTATGGTTTGCAGGCAATTTTCTTTCATGGCGTTAAGTTCCTTTTTTAATAGCGCCGAAATAACCGGTCACATTTATTATTCATAAATTTCAACTTGTCCAGCCCCTTGCTTCATGCGCAGCCTGAAAGCGCCAGGAGTACAAAATAAACCGAACGCTCATTCAATAACATGGTAAGGGCCAGAGAACAAGAACGGTTGTGGAAAAGAAAATTGCCCATGACGGAAACAAAAAGTGCGCTAACTTACCTTATTGTGAAAAGGAAAGTTAACCTGCAGAATTTTTCAAAGGCATTTTCCGCTTTTTGACATTCTTTGATGGCAATTCGGGGGCATTGATTTTGTGCCGGATAAATGCCACAAAAAGCAGATAACTTTTTAGGGCAGGAGAATTTTTATGAAGCAGATAAGCGATAATTCCCAGGTTGTTTTTTTTCTGCCGTTTGGATTAACCTGGGTCGCCCTTGCTCTAATCTGCACACTTTTTAAACACAACAGCCTCCTGCTTGTCGGCATGATTCTGGTTTGCGCTGCCAGCCTTTATTTCAGATTCCGTGCCTTCAAGGCGTTTGTCGGGGTGTTTGCACTTTTTCTTGGCCTGTTTGGGGAATATGCGTGCACAAGGCTTGGAATGTGGATATACGCAAATCCCTCCATAGGCGGGCTGCCAATATGGCTGGGGCTTGTCTGGCCCGTGTTGATGGTCAATTTTCTTGAAATGGCCCATTATCTGAACTCTTTTTTTTCAACTCCCCGCATCAGGCTTCCGGGGCTTATCCATTTTGCGCTGGCATTGCTGATTGGCAGCTACCTGGCTTTTGTGCTTGTCACGCTTAACAATTTAATTGCCTGGGTTCTGACTCTATTTTTTGTGCTTACAGCCCTGGGCGCTCACAAGCCATTCAACCTGTGGCTTTTTGTTGTTGCGGCACTTGGAGGCTTTTTCGGTGAATATATCTGCGTGTTTTTTGGCGTTTGGGTTTACACAAAACCTGGCTTTGGCAGTCTGGGAATGCCTGTTTCCCTGCCCCTGGCCTGGGGAGTATCGGCAAATCTTATCTGGCTGTGCGCCAGGGCTTTTGTGAGAACCGACAAGGTTGATAAAATGCCTTTGGCTCTTACATAGCCTGTTGAAAAACTTGTTTGACGAAAAAACTTTTTTAGGGAGAGAGCATAATGAAGCTCCGTTTTGCGGCTGTTCTTATTTTTGTTTTCATGCTTCCGGCCACCTGCCTTGGCATAAGCCTTGACGAGGCGGTGGAATATGCAAAACAACACTCTCAAAAGGTTGGCATTGCCCGGCAGGAGGTGCATAAGGTTGAGGCCACGGGCCGCCAGGGAAGGGCCTTTGCCTTGCCCCAGGTAAAAATGGGGGCAAGATATCTTGATCTTGGCAGCAATTCGCCGCGCCTGCCTTCTCCGCTGGACTTTTTCGCCCCGCCCGAATCCGATGTGGGTGCAAGCATTTCCGCCAGCCAGGTTTTGTTTTCAGGCTTCAAGGCTCACAATGCCTACCAGTTGGAAAAAGCCCTTAATGCCGGGGCCAAGCTTGCTTTCTCGTCAACTGTCAGCACGGTTGAAAGGGATGTGCGCGAGGCCTTTGACCGGGTTTTGCTGGCAAGGGCCAACCTTGCCATTCTGGAAGACAGGGTTTCGCAAAACGAAAGCCAGTATCAGGACGCCAAAAGCTTAAAGGAAGCCGGGATGGTTACCCGCCTGGACGAGCGCCAGAGCCAGCAGGCACTCAACATTGCAACAGATGCATTAAGGGATGGAAAGGCGCAGCTTGTTTCCGCCATCAACAACTTCAATGTAACACTTGGCCGTTTTGCTGCTGAAACCCCCCTGATTCCTCAAGGAGACATTGCCGATGTGCCTGATATGCACAGTCTCATTGAGAGGCTTGAGACCATGCTGGAGAGCAGAACCCTTTTGGATATTGAAAAGGCCCGTGCAGATATAAGAACAAGCAGCCTTGTCTATGACATTTCCAAAGGGGATTATTATCCGAACCTGTACCTTGTCGCCCAGGGGGAGACCGCAGGCGAAAAACCCGGCAGCAGGGATGAATCCTGGAGCCTAGGGGTTCAGCTTTCATGGGATATTTATGACGGAGGAGCCAGAAAGGCAGCCAGGGCCAAGGCCCTTGCAGAAATGAACCAGGCCAGGGAAGGCCTTGAACTGGCTCTCAGGGAGCTTTCAGGCGCAATAGAAAATATAAAGGTTGGGTTTGTTGCTCTTGAAGAGCGCATTGCCATTGCAAATGCAAGCGTTGAACTTGCCCGGCAGAACTACGAGGATGCAAGGGAGCAGTATCGTGAAGGCTTTATATCCATAACCCAGCTTGGGGATTTTAACCTTTATTTTTCAGAAGCCCGCTTCAATGTGACCCGTCTTCATTATGAAAGGCGTATGCTTGCCACAGCCGCCATTTTGCTGCTGGCCCAGGATTCCTAAAACCATGCCGTGTACCTGGCAGGGGCTGGCAGTTGAGCTGAAAGCCTTTAAAAAAGGGTTTTCGGCCAATTAAACGGGTTTGCCATCTTTTTTGGGAGGGGCCAAAACCTTTTGATGCGGCAAAAATGTTTACAATCGCTTCATGTTGTCATATAAATAAAGACTTTCAACGGCTTTTGATGCCAGGAGAAATTCAGACTGGAGGTTGTAAATGGGTAAAAAATCATTGCTAAAATCCACAGATAAAAAAGACGATAAGGATAAGGCTGCCAAGGCAGCTACGGCTGCGGGAAAAAAGGCCGCCAAAAAGGGTAAGGCCAAGAAAGCATCTTCTGCCCCTGCTGCGCAAAAGGCCCAGGAACCCGATGCCAAGGCCCAGCCCAAGGAGGCTCCCGCTGCCCAGCAGCAGGCCGCTGCCAAAAAGGAGGCTTTGCCCCAGCAGCCTTCCCCTCCTGCTCAAAAAAGCGAGCCAAAGGCCCAGGTTTCCATTGCAAGTCTGCTCAAGCGCAAGTTTTCTCCCATAGGCCCTCTGCCCAAGCCCGTATCAATGCCTGCACCCAAAAGGCCAAAGCCTTCTGCTTCTGCTGATGCGCCGGTGGAAAACCGGGCTGTGCTTTTTCGCAAGTTTGATATGGATGAAATAAACAAGGCCGCCAAGCCGCCTGCTGTTGAGAAGAAAAAGCCTGCCAAGGATCAGCCCCCTGCCAAAAAAGCCTCCTTGGCCGGGCAGACGATAGAAGAGGATATGCCTGCCAGCGGGGCAGAGCAGATTCAGGAACCGGCCCAGGACCCGGCGCGGGATCTGGAAAAGGAGCTTGATTTTTACGAGCCGACAGTATGGGAGCAGACCAACGCCTATATTGACAGCTTTTTTGAAAGCGCCCAGAAGGGCCTTTTTGCATTTTTAGGCTTTTTCAATGAGATGCTCTACG
>JASEHB010000670.1 GCA_030018745.1 Desulfatibacillaceae bacterium
CCCGTAGGTCGAGATAGAAAAATCCGGCAAATCAAGGCCGTTGGAAGGCAGAAGCCTGTTTCTGGATTTTTGTAATCCAACAACGATCCGTTTTCTACCTTTTGCAGCCAACCTGCTTGGCTAGAATTTCTTGGGGATTCCGGCCTGTTTGCAGATTTCATTGGCAGTGATGCGGTCCATTTGGTCATGCCTCTTGACGGGGACCACCCTGGTTCCATCGGTGTAGATGGAATGGTTTCCGCCTTCCCGCAAAAGGTAAAACCCCTTTTGTTCAAGGTAAGCAACAAGGTCACGCCGTTTCACGGACATGTCCGACCTCAATGGGAACCTGCTCGAAAAGAGCATTTCCGACAGGGATCTCCTTTTCCAGCCTGCGATAGGCAAGAATCATCTGCTTCAAAGCATCCCGGAGCATGGCCCGGCATTCTTCCAGGTCGCTGCCTTCGGTAACCACTTCAGGCCACTCCATAAGCTGGCCCATATAGCCGGATTCTGTCTTGAAGTATCGGGCAGTGTAGTTGGTCATGGGCGCCCCCTTAAAAATTCATGAAAAAGTTCAGCTATCAGAATATATAGCACATTCTCAAACGGATAAGTGCATTTTTAAGGCTTGGGCTAAAGGCAGTCTGCTGCTTTGATGACTTGGCCCGCCCCCGCGCTAACGGCCAAGCCGTTCGAGGTTATGGGCCTCACGCCGCGATGCTCGAGCCAAGTCATGGTCATAGCAATACACAGAACGCACAAAAAGTCAATAAACCCATGCCCAAAGCTTGGTAGGTTGGGTGGTTCTTGCGCTTAACGCGCAAGGTTCACCCAACAATGCCCTGCCTTGTTGCCCTTTGCGCGGGCGCGGCGGTAGCGCATGATGGTTTGGAGGCTTTGTTTGTTATGGATTAAAATATCTGTTGGGTGAACCCGCACGCGAAAGCTGCATCTGCCAATAGCAATCGTCTTTTGCGCGTGCGGAACCACCCAACCTACCTTGCTTAACGCACGCTGGCAACAAGTTGCCAGCGCCAACCAGCGGAATTTTTCCTCAACAAAAGATCCTGGCCGCTTCAGGCGAGGCGGATGCAAGGCGCACGAGCCGGGCAGGGAGAGGTGTGCAACAAAAATGTTGGGTGAACCTTGCGCTATGCGCAAGAACTTTCCTGCCTCCCTTTGTGCCGGATTTGCTAGCCCAACCTACGAGGAGCAGGAACCACCCAACCACCAGCGCACAGGGTGGTTAAGGGGATTTTGTTTTTGCTTTTCCTTCACCCGCAAATGTACGGGGCGGTTCTATGGAGCCGTGGCTTTTTCCCCTTTAACGCCCTTGCCATCCGGCGTTTGGTTTTGTTGGGTGAACCTTGCGCTATGCGCAAGAACCACCCAACCTACGATTCTATCCCAACCTACGGATTTTGCCATCTTTTCCCTTCAAGCAACGGCGTACAGGGCGGTTCCATGGCCAGGGAGCCGTGGTTTTTTCTTTTAAACCACAAATGTACAGGGCGGTTCCAGGTGGTGCGGATGCAAGGCGCACGAGCCGGACAAGGACGAAGGTGTACTGCTGGTACATCGAGCTCCTTGTCCGG
>JASEHB010000671.1 GCA_030018745.1 Desulfatibacillaceae bacterium
TATATCGTATAAGGCCTTGAATCCCTGGGTGTTGTGGGTGCAATTTAAGGCAAGGCCCTGTTTTTCTCCGGTTGGCTGATTCTGCGAAAAATAAAGGCTGCTGGGCCAAATTGTCAGCCTGGCCTGTCTGCCCGAACCCCTTTACCAGGCGCGGCTTGCCTGTCTTTTCTGCCTGCCTTTGCAGTTGTTGGGCTTTTCGCGGAAAAATATCTGGCCCTGGCAGGCCCTTGAAGCTATACTGCCTGCAAAACTGCTTGCCGTGAAAAACCGTTAAGGTGCAGACCTTATGGACAAAGAGCCTTATGCCCAGGTGCAGGTTGTCAGCGCCCAACAGGCGGGCATGGCCGCCTATCTAAACCCGCTTGTTGCGGCAAGGGATATTTTTGCCAGCCGCCGCCTGCTGTTCCTGCTTGTACGCCGGGCTGTGCTTCGGCGCTACAAAGGCTCTTTTCTTGGCCTTCTGTGGTCTTTGGCAACCCCCCTTGCCATGCTTTTGGTTTACACTTTTGTGTTTTCGTTTGTCTTTAAAGCCCAATGGGAGCCGGGCCAGGGCCACGCCCATTTTGCCCTTGCCCTTTTCACGGGGCTAATCGCCTTTTTGTGGGTAAGCGAATCCCTTACCGCTGCCTGCAACTGCCTTGTGGAGCACCGCACCCACATCCACAACACCCGCTTTCCCATTCAGGTTCTGCCTCTTGCAGCCTTGGGGCCGCCTTTGGCGGATTTTCTGGTGAGCCTGGCGGTTCTGGCAGCCGCGCAACTGTTCATCCTGGGCAGGCTGCCCATAACCTTTTTATGGCTGCCCGTCATTTATCTGGCTATTCTTCCTGCTGTTGCGGGTTTGGTTTTTTTTCTGGCTTTTGCAGGCGTATTTGTGCGGGATCTTTCCCATGCGCTTAAAATAGCCTTCCAGGTTCTTTTGTTTGCCACACCTGTTTTCTATCCAATAAGCCTTCTGCCGGAGAATTTTCGCGGCCTCATGGCCGCAAACCCCATGCATTGGGTTGTTTCCTTTTTTCGGGATGCAGCCCTGTGGGGCAAAAACCCTTCCCTTGTGAGCCTTATCGTTTTTGCAGCAGCAGGAATATGCCTTTTTATGGCAGGCTATGCGCTTTTCATGTCCAAAAGGCGGGAAATTGCAGACTACCTGTGAAAAAAGGGATCTTATGGAAAGCCTGCAAAAAGAGGAGGGCTTTTAAAAAGCGCCTCCCCTTAACAGTTTGATATTTTTTTAATTGTTCAGATATTCAGACGATTTCCACCCTGGCAAGATAATCCTTGAGCTTGTCAATAAACTCGATAACCCTCTCCTCGTGGCGGCGGCCTGCCGCCTCCTCAATTACCGCACCAAGCCTTCCTATGGCTTCAAACCCAAAAGCATTGCCCTCGCCCTTCATCTGGTGGCCAAGGGTTTTTATGGATTCAAAGTCGCCCTTTGCCAGCAGGCCGGGAACCATGGCAGCCCTTTCGGCCAGCTTTTCAAGGTATTGGGGCGCCATTTCCTCCAGGTCGGGGTTCACCCAGGCCAGAATTGGCTCATCGCTGCTCACTCCCAAAGTGTCCATTATGCG
>JASEHB010000672.1 GCA_030018745.1 Desulfatibacillaceae bacterium
CTTCGCCCCTCTATCCTTGCCAGTGCACAAATATTGGCGCGTGAATTATACGGGCTAAAACAACCGGTGCAGCAAGGTGAATTCAGAAAGCGCCTACAATCTGGAGCAGCGCCAGACCTGGGAGATGATTGCCCAGCTTTTGCAGGGCCAGCAGGGGGAAAGCTTAAGCCTGGAAATTGCCGGGCTGATAAAGCCCTATCTTGATTTTCGCAAAGAGCTTGCCCAATTCCAGGAATCCAAATTCAAGGACTTTTGCACTGCTGCCTGCTTTGACGACAACACAAGCGCCTGCTGCTCAAGGGAAGGCATTGTCACCTTTTTTGCAGATGCGCTTGTCAATGCTGTTGCAAGCACTCCAAAACAAATTCAAACCCTGTTAAACGCCCTTGATAAGCCCCGCGAAGACGGCCGCTGCGTTTATCTTTCAGACACAGGCTGCCTTTGGCAAATTCCCCCTGTGGTTTGTGCGCTGTTTGTATGCGACAGGCTGGAAAGGGAGGTTTTGGCCCCCAATTCGGACTGGCGTAAAACCTGGCAGGCTTTTGCGGAAAAAAGAAAATCGTTTACCTGGCCCGACCGGCCGGTTCTTTTTGACAGCCTTGAAAAGCTCTTCATTGAAAAGGGGTTTGATTCGCCGCTCATGTATCTCAACAAAAGCCCTGGCCTGCTGAAAATAAAGGCAAAGGCCGGGCTTTTATGAGGCTTGAAAAACAGCGGGGAGAAGGCGTTTTTTTCGCCCTCTCCCCTTTTTGTTCCTTCACGGGGCCTTTTGTATAAGGCCTTTTTTCAGTCGTAGATATCCGTATGTGATGAGTGCAGGGGATTTGCCTTGAGGTATTCCAGCCGGTTCAACCCGTTGACAAAGGCCTTGGCGCTTGCGGTGATTATGTCTGGATCAGCGCCCTTGCCCACAGCCTGAAGGCCGTTTTCCTTGAGCCTTACCGTAACCTCGCCCTGGGCATCCGTGCCGCCCGTGAGTGCGCTCACCATGAAGCGGGCAAGCTCGGCCTTTGAGCCGGTGAGCTTGGATATGGCGTTGAAGGTGGCGTCAATGGGGCCGTTGCCAAATTCTGCGCCCTGAACCAAATTGTCATGCACCCTCAACTTGACCGTGGCTGATGGGTAAACCGTGGTGCCGGCAGAAACATGAAGGTATTCTAAAGCAAAGGTTTCGGGCGTGCGCAAAATGGCTTCCGCCACCAGGGCCTCCAAGTCTTCATCCACCACATGCTTTTTCCTGTCCGCCAAGTCCTTGAAGCTTGCAAACAGCGTGTTTATTTCATCATCGCTTATAAGGTAGCCCATCTCCTCAAGCCTGGAGCGCAGTGCGTGGCGGCCCGAATGCTTGCCCAGAACCATCCTGTTTCTGGAAAGCCCCACCACTTCGGGCTTCATTATTTCGTAGGTCATGGGGTTTTTCAAAACCCCGTCCTGATGAATGCCAGCTTCGTGGGCAAAGGCATTGGCCCCCACAATGGCCTTGTTGGGCTGAACCGCCATGCCGGTTATCATGGTGACAAGGCGGCTTGCAGGCACAATCTGCTCGGTGACGATGTTTGTGTAAAGGT
>JASEHB010000673.1 GCA_030018745.1 Desulfatibacillaceae bacterium
TTAAAAAAGCAGGTGAAAATGAAAGTTGAAGGCGTCTGGCGGCAAGCCATCTGGACCGGCGGGGAAAATTTGCGCCAGGTATTTATTTTTGATCAGACAAAGCTGCCCCACGAGTTTGTGGAAAAGGAGCTTATAAGCACAGACAGCGCCATTGACGCCATCTGCAACATGGAGGTAAGGGGGGCGCCCTTAATCGGCGTCACCGGGGCCTATGCCGTGTGCCTGGCTGTTGCGGCAACTCCAAAGAATGAAGACCCGGACGCATGGCTTATAAAGGAGTGCGCCAGAATTGCCGCAGCCCGGCCCACTGCGGTTAACCTTGCCTGGGCTGTGGATAAAATGAAAAATGCCCTGCTTGGGCAAAAGGATTTTTCAAAGCGCCTTGCCCTTGCCTATGAAAAAGCCAAAATCATTCTTGAAAACGAGGTGGACTGCTGCAAGCAAATAGGCGTTCACGGGCTTGAACTGCTAAAGGATCTTTCGCAAAAAAAAGGCGGCAGGCCGCTTAACATACTCACCCACTGCAATGCAGGCTGGCTTGCCTGTGTGGATTACGGCACTGCCACAGCTCCCATTTATGCAGCCTTTGATGAAGGAATACCTGTCCATGTGTGGGTGGATGAAACAAGGCCCCTAAACCAGGGGGCAAGGCTGACTGCCTGGGAAATGCTATGCCACGGCGTACCCCACACCATTATTACGGATAACGCAGGCGGACATCTCATGCAGCATGGGCTTGTGGATGCAGTAATTGTGGGCACTGACCGCACAACCCACACAGGGGATGTGTGCAACAAGATAGGCACCTATTTAAAGGCCCTTGCCGCCTTCGACAACAATGTTCCTTTTTTTGTTGCCCTGCCCTCATCCACCATAGACTGGGAAATTGAAAACGGCCTCAACATTCCCATAGAGCAGAGAAACCCCGAAGAAATAACCCTTGTGCAGGGCCTTTGCGATGGAAAGCTAAAAAGCGTACTGGTTCCACCAAAGCAAAGCCCGGCCAGAAACGATGCCTTTGATGTGACCCCTGCCCGGCTGGTCACAGGGCTGATAACCGAGCGGGGCGTTTGCAGGGCCGATAAAAAATCCATAGCAGCCCTTTTTCCGGACAAAAGCAGCAAATGAAAGGAGCGTTTTTTTCCATGGAAAAAATTCTTATTGTCGGATGCAGCAAGGTCATGGACAATGTTTGCATTGCGTGCAGCAGATGCATGGTGGGCTTTAACCGCAGGGAAGGAACCTTTGAGCAGTATGTGGACACGGACGCCGAACTTATAGGCATACTTGGCTGCGGAGACTGCCCCGGAGCAGGCATAGTAACCCGGCTTGCCCAGGTCAAACTCTGGAACGCGCCAATGGGCGAAAAGCCAACAGCCGTTCATGTGGCCACCTGCCTCATGGATCACTGCCCCCACAAGGAAACAATTCTGGCGAAAATTAAAGCCAAGGTGGGCGTGCCGGTCATCGAGGGAAGCCACCCCTACAAACCCGAAAACATTTACGCATAAGGAGATTGCCAAGCTTTAAAAAACAATCTGCGGGGAGGGGCTTTTTTGGAAAAA
>JASEHB010000674.1 GCA_030018745.1 Desulfatibacillaceae bacterium
CAGCCAAATACTCCGCCCATGACTCTCCTCGTGAAACAGTTGCCCTTGTCCAAGGAAATGCCTTGGGCGGCAAGGCTTTTCCGCCCAAGGCAGGCTTAAAAATAAAAGGGTGACAGGGGTGCGCCGGAAGGGCCAAAAGCCTCTTTCCATGCAGACACAAAAAAATCACGATTTGCTCATATTGCATTTGGAAGCTTCTGGCAAGAGGAACCCGTAAAAGAGAAAATCCCTGAAAATGACAAGGAATTAGAGTCGTGTTGACAGGGACCGGGCCGCGCCCCTATGCTAAAAGCAAGATGTTCCCCTTAAAAAGCGCCTTATCAAGGAGGCTGTCATCATGGCCCATCTGGTGCTTGCGGGCGGAGGACACGCCCACCTGACCACCCTTTTAAACATTCCCGCATTCCGGGAAAAGGGCCACCGGGTTACTTTGGTAAGCCCAACAGACTACCACTATTATTCCGGCATGGGGCCGGGTATGCTTGCAGGGCTTTACAGGCCTGAAGACCTGCGCTTCCACATAAGAAAAATGGCAACAGACAGGGGCGCAGACTTCATCCAGGCCGAGGCCCTGCGCGTGGAGGCGGATAAAAGGCTGCTGATTTTAGATTCGGGCAAGGCCATCAAATACGATGTGCTCTCCTTTAACATAGGAAGCAAAGTTTCCTATGGCCCGATTGGGGAAGGCGATCCTGCCATATTTCCAGTAAAGCCCATACAAAACCTTATCCGGCTGCGCCAAAAGGCCCTTGATCTAATTAGAACCCGCGACCTGCCAGGCTTTGTGGTGGTTGGCGGAGGCCCTGCAGGCCTTGAGATTGCCGGGGCCTTGCATCAGCTTTCAAAAGAAGCGCAAAAACCTGTCAAGATAACCCTTCTTGCAGCAGGCAGGCTAATGGAAAGGTTTCCTGAAAAGGTGCGGCAAAAAGCCCTAAAATCTTTTGAGCAACGGGGCATCCGCGTAGAGGAAGGGGCAGCTTTAACCGCTGTGAAAAACGGATTTGCAATAACCGGCAAAGGACAGGAAATTGAAGCTTCATGCACAGTCCTTGCCTGGGGGGTGAAAGCCCAGGAACTTTTTGCCCGCTCGAACCTGCCCACAGGACCGGACGGAAACCTGCTGGTAAACAAATATCTTGCCTGCAAGAATCATCCTGAAATATTCGGCGGGGGCGACTGCATATACTTTGCGGACAGGCCGCTGGACAAGGTGGGGGTTTACCCGGTTCGCCAAAATCAAGTGCTTTTTGAAAACCTTCTTGCAGCAGTTGAGGGCCAAAAGCCAAAACCCTTTGATCCGGGCGGGCCTTATCTGCTCATTTTCAACCTGGGCAACAAAAAGGCCATTCTTGTAAAAAACGGCAAGGTTTTCTCCGGAAAATGGGCATTCTGGCTCAAAAGCTTCATTGACCGCAGGTTCATGAAGCGCTTCCAGGTTTCCGGAGAAATTTCATCTGCAAAAACCTGATTGCCTGTTGACAAAATCTCCTTTGCAGAGAATTGTCCGCAAAACCGGCCTGAACCGGACAAACAGCAATAAAGCCCCATGCAAAGGGCGCTTG
>JASEHB010000675.1 GCA_030018745.1 Desulfatibacillaceae bacterium
GCCCCGGCTCGCCCCGCAAGCCTTGCTCTCGTTTCCCTGGAACCGCCCTGTACGCTTGGCGTAGGTTGGGTGGTTCCGCGCGAAGCGCGGGTTCACCCAACAATCTGCTTCAACGCGCAAGGTTCGCTAAAAAACCCTGGGGTAACAGGCCCCTTGGTCTTAACATGGTCATAAAAATGGAGAATTTCTTTTGCCCTATCAGACAATAAAGCTGGAAACAAATGGCCCTGTGGCCCTTGTAACCTTGAACCGCCCGGAAAAGCTCAATGCCATAAACGCCCAGATGCAGGCCGATTTTACGGACTGCTTTGCCCGTTTTGCACAGGATGACCAAACGAGGGTGGTGGTTTTGACCGGCGCGGGCCGGGGTTTCTGCGCGGGGCTGGATCTCTCGGATGCGGCTCTTTTGATGCCGGAACAAGGCTACGGCCCGGAGCTTGCCTACAAGAACCAGAAGCGCTTTTCAGACATGATTCTTCTCATGCGCCGCTGCCCCCAGCCCATAATCGCCGCTGTAAACGGGCCTGCGGCCGGTGGCGGCTTTTCCTTTGCAATAGCAAGCGATGTGCGCTTTGCAAGCCCCAAAGCCAAATTTGGCGCTGCCTACATAAATATAGGCGTGGGCGGCGCGGATATGGGATCATCCTGGTTTTTTCCCCGGCTTGTGGGGCTTGGCAATGCTGCCCGCTACCTTTTGACCGGAGACCTGTTCGATGCGCAAAGAGCCTTTGAAATGGGGCTTGTGCAGGAGATAATCCCTGAAGACGAGCTTGTGGAAAAGGCACTTGCCCTGGCCCAGGTAATGGCCTCAAAATCACCCCTTGGCCTGGCGCTCACAAAAGAAGCCCTCAATGTGAACCCTGCCGGGGCAAGCCTGGAAGATGCCATAAAGCTTGAAGACCGCAACCAGTCGCTGTGTATTGCCCAACTGGCAGCAAAGATGCATAGGGCGGCCCCAGGAAAACGATAGCTGCGTTGCACTTCGCTGTGCAAGGAGCTCGATGTACTAGAAGTACACCTTCGTCCTTGCCCAGCTCGTGCGCCTTGCTCTCCTTTCCCTGGACCCGCCCTGTACGCCTATGGTTGAAGGAAAAAGGGGCGTAAAATCCGTAGGTTGGGTGGTTCTTGCGCGTTAGCGCAAGGTTCACCCAACAAAACCACGCCCCGGAGGGCAAGAATCGTAGGTTGGGCTAGCGCAGCTTTCGCTGCGCGTAGCCCAACAAAAACAGGCACAGGGCGGCAAGGGCGTTAAGGCAAAAAGGATTATTGTTGGGCTACAAAAATCCGGAAACAGGCCCAGGAATTCCCGCATCTCTTTGGGCCGGATTTTCTATCCCAACCTACGAATCTTGGTATTAGAAGCCCAACAACAAAACCGTTTCCCTTTTTCCTCAACAGAAGGTCCTGGCCGCTTCAGGCGAGGCGGATGCAAGGCGCTTAAAGCCGGGCAACGAGAGGCTTTTTCCCTTAATCCACAAGAGTACAGGGCGGTTCCAGGGAAAGGATGGCAAGGCGCACGAGCGAGAGGCGAGGGAGTGTACTCATAGTACATGACCGAGCC
>JASEHB010000071.1 GCA_030018745.1 Desulfatibacillaceae bacterium
AAAATAGATGTCTCCGACACTGGCTTTGGCATCCCCATAGACGAGCTGGACAGCATCTTCACCCGCTTTTACCGGGTCAAGAACTCGCAGACCCGCCACATAATCGGCACGGGGCTGGGGCTTTCCATTGTCAAAAGCCTTGTCCAGGCACACTACGGAAGCATAAGCGTAAAAAGCAGACCGGGCGCAGGCAGCATATTCACAGTGCGTCTTCCCATAAACCAGGCCTGACCGTAAATCTGTTCAAAGTCGGGCCGCCATAGCGCAGACGGGAACGCTTTTTTTTGCCCCGTCAAAAGCAACGCAAAAAAACCATTTCAACAATGGAGAAGCCATGCAACTGATCGAAATCATGCCCAGTGACGGCTGGGCCTCATTTGAAAAGGACTTGCACGACCGTTTCAACATCAACTGCACAATTTTTGATTCCAAGGGAAAGGGCCTTTCCGGCGCAAAGCTTTTTGCCAACAGCCTGTGCCCGGCCATCAAGGGCAACCCCGATTCCCTTTCTGCAATCTGCATGGCAAGCAACCAGAATCTTTCAGCGCGCGCCAGAAATTCTCAAAGCTCTGTGATTGATCAGTGCGATGCGGGCATGGTCAAAATTGCTGTTCCCATCTTTCTGGATGGAGATTTTCTTGGAACTGTAAGCGTCTGCGGAGTTTTGCCAGATGACGGCGAAGTGGAAAGCTTTTTGATAAACAAGACTGCCAACCTTGATGAAGAGCAGATTGAAGCCCTTGCTCAAGATGTGGGCAGACTTACGCATCAAGAAGCAGTTCAGATAAAGGATTTCATTGAAGAGCGCCTGGAAGTGCTTTGCCGGGTATGTAAAAAGGCAGGTTAACCCCTGATTTGGGCTTGTTGCCAGGGAAAGGGCAAACCCCCTTCCCTGGCAGGCCTTCCTTATGCCACATCTTCCCCCGCGGATTTGACTTTGCCCAGGCTGCGCCTCACAGCAGCAAGCTCGTTTTCAAGCTGTTGCAGCCTGGCCAAAAGCAAGTCCTGGCTGGTCTGCTCACCCCACAGGGCTTCATTCTTGGGGAAGTCTGCAAAAATATAACCTCCCCCAAAGCCTCGGCCCCGGCCCAAACCCCGGCCGAATCCGCGCCCAAAATTAGGGCCAAAGCCCCGCCCTGCAAAGCCTGCTCCCTGCCGATTGGCAGGATTGCAGCGCCCAAAGCCCCCTCCTGTCTGCGGCCCCATTCCTCTGGGGCCAGTTCCATCAAATCCTGGCATGGCAAACCTCCTTGTTCAAACATAATTTATGTGCCGGCAACAAACTTTTGTTTCTAACGACCCCTGCGGCCCTGGCCAGACCCCTGTCCAGATCCTTGACCACCGCCGCGGTTGCCGCCCTTGCGGCCCTGGCCTGCGCCTGGTCCGTTTCCGGGCTTGATTGTCTGGTTATCGCCGCCTTTGCGGCAGTTCCCGGTTCCCCGGCCTGTTCCCGGCCCCTTGCCGCTGGGTCCTGTTCCGTCTTGTCTTGGCATGCTCTCACCTCCTTTGTTATGAGCATTTGCTCATTACTTTAGGGCCGGAAAATGCCTTTGTCAAGGGAAAATATTTTCGGACAATCTTGACAATTTCACTATACAATGATTTGATTTAATATAATTAAATCGCTCAATGGCCCCTCTGCGGAATTTTTTTTGGTGCTCTCCGGGCGATAAAGACCTTATTTTTTATTTATCTTCTTGAATTAAATTACTTTTTGCTATGATTAAGCGACAAAATCAGCCTGAAAAAAGGATATTTCCCTTGTCTTGACAAGGGATTTTTCAAACCCTATTATACTTTTGAGCATATGCTAATTAGGAGATGCCATGCGCCCCAGAAAGCAAAGGAGAGTAGGCCACAGGCCAGCTTCAAATTATTTCAAGCCTCGTGGAGTTCCCATGCGGGAGCTTATGGAGGTCCGCATAACAGTTGACGAGCTTGAAGCCATTCGGCTGGCAGATCTTTTGGGCTTGAGCCACGAGGAAGCTGGCGAGCAGATGGCGGTTTCGCGGGCAACCTTTGGCCGCATTGTGGGCAAGGCCAGAAAAACGGTTGCCGATGCCCTTGTGCACGGCAAAGCCCTTATGGTGGAAGGCGGGCCTGTTGCCATGGAGCCGGGGCTGGAAAGAAGGCGCTTTTCATGCCGCGCCTGCGGTGGCCATTGGGATGAGCCATTTGGAACAGGCCGTCCCCAGGCCTGCCCTTCCTGCGGAGATGAAGAAATTTTTCGCCATAAGGATGAAAATTCAGGAGAAAACCTGCCATGAAAATTGCAGTGGCCAGCGGAAAGGGCGGAACAGGCAAGACCACGGTGGCAACAAGCCTGGCCTGGGTTCTGGCCCAAAATGGTTTGTCCGTGCGTTATCTGGACTGCGATGTGGAGCAGCCAAACGCACACTTTTTCCTTAAACCGGAATTTGAAAATACCCAACCTGTTTATGCGCCTGTTCCAAAGGTGGATGAGCAGCTCTGCACCGGGTGCGGCGAATGCGGAAAGCTCTGTCGCTTTTCGGCCATTCTATGCCTTGGCAGCACGGTGATGACCTTTCCGGAGATGTGCCACGGCTGCAACGGTTGCGCCCTTGTCTGCGAGCCTGGGGCCATAAGCTATACAGGACGGCTTTTAGGAGAGATTGAAACCGGCGCGGGGCTTGGTGGAGTGGCCTTTGTGCAGGGAACCCTGCGGATTGGCGAGGCAATGGCCCCTCCCCTTATCCGGGCTGTACGCAAAAACACAGCGGATGAGCAGATAACCCTTCTGGATGCCCCGCCTGGAACATCCTGCCCCGTTGTAACAACCATGGAAGGCTGCGACTTTGTGGTGCTGGTCACAGAGCCGACCCCATTTGGCCTTCACGATCTTTCTTTGGCTGTTGAAACCGTCCGGGCAATAAACCTGCCCATGGGAATTGTCATAAACCGCATGGGTATAGGCGATGACAGGGTTAATCGCTATGCTGCACAAGAAGGCATTGAAATACTTGCCCAAATCCCCGACTCCAGGCAGGTTGCCCAAGCCTATTCCCGCGGGGAGCTTATGGTTGCGGGTATTGATGACTGGCCGCCGATTTTTGAAAGCCTCTACGCAAATATCCAGAAAATTCTGGCCGCCCGGTCAAAGGAGCCAACCCCATGAAAGAGCTTGTGATCATCTCCGGCAAGGGCGGCACTGGCAAGACAAGCGTGACCGCAGCCTTTGCGCTTCTGGCCGATGACGCTGTCATTGTGGATGCAGATGTTGATGCGGCGGATATGCACCTTCTGGCCCAGCCCAAAATCCTGCACGAGGAGGATTTTTTCGGCGGTTCAAAGGCAATAATAAACCAAAATCTTTGCTCAAGCTGCGGCCTTTGCATCGAGCACTGCGCCTTTGATGCAATCAGCAATGATTTTGTAGTCAAAACAATAGGCTGTGAAGGCTGCGGAGTATGCGTACATGTCTGCCCGGAAAATGCCATTGATTTTCCCAAAAGGCTGTCGGGCAGGTGGTTTGTCTCCAACACCCGCTTTGGCTCAATGGTTCATGCGCGCCTGGGCATTGCAGAGGAAAATTCCGGCAAGCTGGTGGCCCTTGTGCGCAGCAAGGGCAGGGAGCTTGCGCAAAAGCAGGGGGCAGGACTCATGCTGACAGACGGGCCTCCGGGAATTGGCTGCCCGGTAATTGCCGCCGTGACCGGAGCTTCTGCCGTGCTCATTGTCACGGAACCCACTGTAAGCGGCAATCACGACATGGAGCGCACGGCAAAGCTTGCCAGGCATTTTGGCGTTGAAGCCCTTGTCGCTGTGAACAAAGAGGACTTGAACCCCCAAGTTTCCGCGCAGATTGCCCAATATGCACTGGATAACAATATGACATTTCTGGGCGGCATCCCCTACGACAAGGATGTGACCCGCGCCATGGTGGAGGGCAAATCCGTTGTGGAGTTTTCCTCCGGCCCGGCCACAACAGCCATTAAAACCCTCTGGGAAAAGATTGTTAACCATCTTGCAGCAATGCCAGACCCAATGTGAGTCTGGGCGGCAATTTGGCGGAATATGGCATTGAATGACAAAGGACGGGCCTGACCGCTGCTTTGGGCAGGCTGTTTTTGTGGTTAAGGGCATAAAACGGGAGCAAGCAGTCATGGACATAAAAAACGACCTGGATGCCTGGGCGCAATCCATGCAGAGCAGCATTGACGCCCAGGTGAAAGAGCAGTTCGGGCAAAAGGTTTTTGACCGCTGGCAGAATCCGGTTTTTTTCGGAGTTCTGCAAAATCCGGATGCTTCTGCCAGCCTTACGGGCCAGTGCGGAGACACCATAGATATCTTTCTTTCCATAAAGGATGACCTTGTGGAAGAGGCTTTTTTCAATACGGATGGCTGTATGGCCAGCGTTGTGGCAGGTTCTGCCGCCGCAGAAATTGCAATGGGCAAAACCCTGACGCAGGCTGCGGATTTGGACGCAAAGGCTGTTCTTGATCTTCTTGGCGGCCTTCCTGAAGACCATGTTCACTGCGCACACCTTGCAGCAAGCGCCGTGCGCGCCGCCATTGACAACTACTTTGCCAAAACCCTGGGCAAAAAAGCTGAAGGGAAATAGACGGAAGAACTTCAAAGAACCGGAAGGATGTTAGGCCGGTGCAAGAACAGGAGGACAGGGCAATGCCTATCTACGAATATCTTTGCAGGCAATGCGGCGCAACGGTTGAGCGGCTGGAAATGGGGGAGCAGCAGGATCCTCCTTTATGCGCGGCCTGCAACCAGGCCATGGAAAAAATTTTGAGCGCAGGCCAAAGCCTCGTAATCAGCCAAGGGGCATCACCCAGGACAGGCGCTTCATGCTGCGGAGCCAAAACCCCTTGCGCCAACCCCAAGCACTGCTGCGGCCATTGACCCTTTTCAGGCTGCATTTGCAGAATAAAGGAGGTTTCATCCATGAAAATTGCAGTAACAGCAACAGGCGCAACTCTGGATAGCCAGGTGGATCCGCGTTTTGGCCGGGCTGCCTACTTTGTCGTTGTGGACGCCCAGACAATGGAACACCGTGCTGTGGAAAACAGCCAGAATCTTAACCTGCCCCAGGGTGCGGGCATTCAGGCAGGCAAAACCGTGGCGGATGCAGGCGTTGACGCCGTGCTCACGGGCCATTGCGGGCCAAAGGCCTTTGCCGTTCTAAAAGCTGCGGGCATAGAGATTTATACCGGGGCATCCGGCACGGTAAGGCAAAGTGTGGAGGCCTACAAGCAGGGGAAAATGAAAGCTGCTTCAAACGCGGATGTTGACGGGCATTGGGCCTGATAAAACTTGTCGCCATCTTGCCGGGACATTTACCGACAGATGGCTAAAACCGGGAAAACTTTTTTAGGCAACAGGAGAATAAAAAATGAAAATCGCCATCCCCATAGCCAATGGCAAGCTTTGTATGCACTTTGGGCACTGCGAAACCTTTGCCGTGATTGACACGGACAATAACGGCAAAATCGTGAACAGCCAGAGCCTGGTTCCGCCTCCCCACGAGCCGGGCGTGCTGCCCAAATGGCTTGGCGAAATTGGGGCAAATGTAATAATAGCAGGCGGCATGGGCCACAGGGCACAGGATCTTTTTACCCAGGCAGGCGTAAAAGTTGTAACAGGCGCACCTGCCCTGGACCCGGAAACCCTGGTGCAGCAGTATCTTTCACAAAACCTTGTTACAGGCCCCAACACCTGCGACCACTAGAAAAAGCGCACAAAAAAATCCGCCAGGCAGGGAGCTTTTTGCCTTCCTGGCGGAGCAGACTTTAATTTCTGTGGTTACGAAAAAGCAATAAGGGTTGCTGTCTTTTGCCCGACAACCCTTATTGCGTTTTTACCAAAGCAGGTGTGTGCTAAATTTTGGTTACCATTTTTAAGTAGCGGATTTTTTTCAGCGGATAAATGCCCCAAAGGGCCTGGAGATGCTTGGCGTCACGAAAGCGCTTTTCCTGGCCGAAATCCTTCATGTAGCCCACCCCGCCCAGGGCCTGAATGCCGTCTGTTGTGGCATCGCAGGCATCGGCAGATGTTTGGACAAAGGCCATAAGGCCTGTTTTTACAGCATCCTTTGCTCCCTCGTCCACCGCAATGCAGGCCGCCCTTGCAAGGATTGCCGCCACATGGGCCTTGTGGGCCATGTCTGCAAGCATAATCTGCATCTGGGACCAGTTTATTATCTTCCTGCCGCCCTGCTCGCGCTTTTTGGCGTAATCAAGGGCCTCCTTTGACGCACCTTCCATAATCCCTGCAAACATGAAGGCCCCAAGCCCGAAAAACTTGCCGCAAACCGCATCAAATATTTCCGGTCCGCTGTTTTGGCCCCCAAGCAGGATTGCCTTTGCCTTGTCAAAGGCCATGTCAGCAGAAGGGCAGGCGTGCAGGCCCAGCGAGAAAACCGGCTCGCTTATGTTTACGCCCTTGCCGGAGCAGTCCACCAGAAACCACGCCCAGGCGCCGTCCTTATCCGTACTTGCCGGAACAAGAGCATAGGAGGCCAGGTTTGCCGCTGAAACAAATTCCGTACCCCCCGAAAGAACCCAGCCACCTGCCTTGGAGATTGCAGATGCTTGCAGCCCGGTTTCGGAAGGGTTGGCAAAGACCGGGCAGGCAAGAAGGCTTTTGGCGGATTGCCCGTCTTTTTCCCCAAGGGACAGGATCAAATCCCCCCGGCCTGTTTCAAGAAGAATGTGCTGGCAGAATGCGTTTACAAGGATAAGGGCCGCCATGCTGGCATCCGTGCGGCAAAGCCCGGAAAGCAGCGCGCCCAAAAGCTCCATGCTGCCGCCGGTCCCGCCCATTTCCTCGCTTAAAGCCATGTTGAAAAAATCAAGCTCTTTGGCCTTTTCCAGGGCATCCTCAAAAAAAGGGGCGTCCGGGTAGCGGTCGTTCTCCTGGTGGTGGGGAAGAAGAATCTTTGCGGAAAAGTCGTTTGCCGCCTTTTCCATGAGGGCGATTTCTCGTTTGTTTGCGCCTGGCATGAGCCTTGTCTCCAACAGGTATTGTGATTGAAAAGCGAGTGCTTGAAATTGCGCTATCCTTACTCGTCAAAAACGCAGGCATCCGGGCATGCGCCAGCAATGAGGCATTGAAAGAGGTTTAGCCGGTTCAACTGGTTTGTGCCTTCGTAAATTTGCAGGAGCTTTGCATCCCGCAGGATTTTCTCCGCCCCGTTTTCGTGGCGCAGGCCCGCCTGGCCCATGAGTTCCAGGGCAAGATGGCAGTTTTTTATGGCAAAATCCGTTGCCGCGAACTTGGACAGGGAGGCCCAGCCGGATGTCCGGTGCATTTCGCAGTCCTGCTGGCCCTCAAGGGCGCGCTTTCGCAGCAAGGCGGTGGCAGCGGGCTTGTCCAGAAAGGGGCCTGCAACCTTCTCTAAAACGCCCTTGGGCATGTGCCTGCTGGTGTAGAAGAACGGCGGCTCGAAAAGGTCTTTAAAGGACCCGCAAAGGCTGTTGGCATAGTTTGTCTCTATGTAGGAAAGCCTTGCCAGCATTGCATTCTTGTACATTTCCGCCAGCAGGCACTGCACCCACTCGTGATTTATCAGAAGCCTTCCGCTGACCCTTGTTTTGGAGGCAAACTCCAGCGCTTTGTTGTAAGCGCCCCTTGCCGCACCCGTGCCAAAAGCCCCCACGCCCGCCCTGGATGTGGAAACAACATAGTGGATTATCTGCATACAGGTATCCCGCACGCTGCGGGAGAGGCCTGCCTCCTTTTCAAACTCAAGGGCGATATGCTCATCAGGAACAAAGCAGTTGTCAAAAACAAGCTCGCTTGCCGGGCAGGCCTTCTGGCCCAGCTTTTTTTCAATTTTGCCAAAGGTAAAGCCCTTTGCACCTGTGGGCACGGCCATCATCAGCGTTGTCTGGGAGGGCTTGTCAAGATCAGCGTATGCCACAAGCATATGCCAGGCAGAAAGGTGGCCGTTGCTGATAAAAACCTTGGAGCCGTTGATCAGATATCCGCCTTCCACTCTTTTGGCGTGGCAGGAGACATTGCCCTTGTCAACCAGGTCAACCTCCTCAACATCCGTGCCTGCGCCCGGCTCGGTTATGGCAAGGCTGATGAGCCGGGGCTGGCCGATTTGCTCGCCATGGGCCACATCCTTAAAAAGCTTGTTCATTAGACGAGCGTTGTAGGTGCCCGAAAGAGTGCCAACCCCCAGGTAATGCACGCCGACAAGGTTTGCCATTGCCAGGCATTCGGTGGCAATCTCCTCCATGAAATAGCCAAGCGAAGCCATGTTGTAGCCGTGGCCCCCGAATATCTTGGGAATCCAGAGGGTGTAAAAACCCCAGTCATTGGCGGTTTTCACAAAGTCCCAGGCAAGATATTCCGGCTCTTTATGCAAAAGCCTGTCCATGGCAAGGGCCTGGGGCTTTACCACCTCGGCGTTGAACTTCCGGGCCAGGGCCACCACCTCGCGGGTTTCGTCAACCATGCCTTTGGCCATCTTGGGGCCGCATTGAAGGCTGATAAAGCTGTCATCAAAACAGGGATATTCTTCCAAAAGCCCGTTCATTTGTGCTTTTGACTGCAAGCGCGGGTGCATGAAGGCTCCTTATGGTTGAAGCGGCTGCATTGATTTAGTCGGGACGGCTCAACAAAACGCCGGGTGAAAGAACCATCCAACCTGTGCCGTTACAGGGCGGTTCCAGGGAAAGGAGAGCAAGGCGCAACGCAGCGTCTTCCCCACACCCCCACGAAGGGGGCGGTTCCAGGGAGCTGTGGGCAAGGCTTGCGGGGCTTTTGGTGTACTGCTAGCACATCAAGTCCCTTGCCAAAATTG
>JASEHB010000676.1 GCA_030018745.1 Desulfatibacillaceae bacterium
CCACCAACAAAGCCAGGCACTTTAAAATGCCTTATACCAAGTTTCAATCAGTGGAGTAAGTTTGCTGTCATTTAAGGCCATATACAGGGCGCAGTCGAAAACTTTGACCTGTTTTAATAAGGATAACAGTTAGTTTTTATTCTGGATTCAAAGCCTGCGCGGGAATGACGGCCTGGGGAAAGATTTCCAATCCTATCGTGCCAATGACGGTTGCTGTGCCGGATTGTAATCTTACTCCACCGTTTATCACAACTAATTGTCATCATTATTTAAAGATTATCTGAACGAGGTCAATTCGGGCTAAATCCGGCGCACCCTTGGCAGGGCTGCAAACATATCAGCCAGGCGGACAAGGGTTTTCCTGTCTGCTGCGGCTCCTGGCAGGCGCGAGCGCAGATAGCCTGCCAGCACAAGGGCCTTTTTGGGGGCGGGCAGGCTTTTTCTTGCCTGCTTCCACCCGGCGGAAACACAGTGCCGGTAAAGCATCCGGCTTATTTCAGATGGCGGGTTTTCCAGGCTTTCCCAAAAGCGCAGGTGGGCAAGAAAGCGGTCGTGGTTCAACTGGGCATCTGAATCGGAAATATGGGCGACCTTTTTCTGCGCCGTGGAATCCGAAGCCCTTTCAGGGAAGGCGGGTACAAGAACCACCTCACCGCGAAAATCCACAAATCGGCGGCTTTTGGCTGCAAGGCGCAGGGGAAGCGACTCATCCTGAATGAAAACGCCTTCATCGCAGCCTCCGGCCTTTTCAAAAAGCTCTTTTTCCACCATGCAGGCCATTCTCACAAAACCGCCGGTTTTAAGCACATAGTGCAAGGGGCTGCTTGAAGCAAAAACCGGATCGGAAGGGTTTGCAAGGGTTCCCACAAGCGAGGCCGCGCTCTGATTTGTAACCCTTGCCCTGCCGAAAATAAAATCCGCCTTGGCCATGCTCATAAGCTGATACAAAAGGGCCGTGGCATTGGCTGCAAGAATGTCGTCCGAATCAACAAACTGCAAAAACCTGCCCCTTGCCGCTGCTGCGCCCTGGTTCACGCGCATACTGGGGCCACGGTTTTCACTATTTGGTATTATGACAATGTTGGGAAAAGTTTTTGCCAGGCTTTTTAGCACGCCGACCGAATTATCTGTGGAGCAGTCATCCACAAAAATATGCTCGCACACAAGCCCGCCCAACTGGCCTGCAAGGGCCTTGACCACAAAGGGCAGGTAGGGGGCCTTGTTGTACACGCTTACAATGTGGCTTATCTCTATCATTGCCTTTTGCGCTATAAAATCCGCCCTGTTGAGGGCAGGTTGATAAAACCGTGCAGGGAATAATGGTTAGAAATAGCAGAGACAAAGGCGGGCGGCAAGGCCAAAGCAATGGGGAAATGCGGCTATCATCAAAGAAAAAAATATGCTCTGGCCTTTAAAGCAGGTTATCGGCTATTATTCCGCCCATATAAATCTTTTAAAGCCGCCCGCGCACAAATGCGGCCCGCAAATGCTGCGGGCAAGAGCGGCAAGAAAATTTTAAATGAACAAAAAGCGAGGATTTTTGCCTTGAGCAAGCGTAA
>JASEHB010000677.1 GCA_030018745.1 Desulfatibacillaceae bacterium
AGTCGGCAGAGCAGGTGGCTGTTAACCACCATGTCCGTGGTTCGAGTCCGCGCTGGGGAGCCAGATAATTCAAGGGGTTAGCCTTTAGGGGTTAACCCCTTTTTTTGTTTGGGGTTTAAACTGTGTAAGATTTTTCCAAAAGAGGAAACAAAAAAGGTAAATGTACACTCAATAAAGCAGCTTGTTCTTGGCGGAAAAGCCTTTGGCGTGGAGCCGGTTGAAATGGAGGACTTTTAAAGGTGCCAGCTCCTGACACCTTTTTCAAATGCCGGGTGCATTTTTTCCTTTCAGCATGGCCCAAAACGCAGTGAGGTTTTGCCTGTTGGCGCGGCGGAAGTGAATCATGTCTCCATGCTCATCTTCCGGGCCGTCAATTTTAAAGCCCCACAAAGGCTCAAGGGAATCCGGCAGCAGGGCGTAGCGGAGATCCGCCAATATGGAGCTGTCTGCCGGGTGCAGGGCTACAAATCCATCGGCAAAATAGATAAAGCGCTCAATATCCCTGTGCAGTTTTGAGTCGGGTGCAAGGTGGGGCATATGCCTTTCCATTTTAAAAAGCTCAATTTGGCCACCCTCGTATAAAGCAGCATCCCCAAAAAGGCCAAGACGCACCCCATCTGCAAAGATTTTGCCCTCCGCCACATAAACGCTGCGCCACAGCACAAGGTTGCCAAGTGTGGGCATCACCCGCAAAGAGACAATTTGGTGGCCGCGCTTTTGGGCCAGATCCCTTACCTGATTTGTTGCCTGCCAGTGCAAAAAGGCCCCAAATGCAAGATAGGCCGCACAGAAGACAAGGGCTGCCCGCGACAGCACCGGCGAGCGCTTAAACCAGCACAGGGCGATGAGCACAAAGAGCACGCCCGTAAAAACAGGGTCAATGATGCTGATAATGTCCCATGCGTAACGGCCCGATGAAAAAGGCCACAGGATAGCTGTTCCGTAGCTTGTGCAAAGATCCAGCGGTGCATGGGTGGCATAGGCTGCAAAGGCAAAGAGATATGCCCTGCCAAGGGAGATTTGGACCCTGAACAAGCGGCACAGCAGGACAGCCAGAAGTGCGCCCAGCGGAATGAACACAAGGGCATGGGTGAAATGCCGGTGCATGAGAACCCCAAAGAGGGGATCATTTGGGGTGCGGATGAATATGTCTGCATCTGCCAGCGCCCCGGCCAACAGGCCTATGGCTGTTGCCTTGCGCACATCGCTGGGGCGGGCAAGGGCCTGGGCTGCGGCAGCCCCAAGATAGGCCTGGGTGATCGTATCCATGAAAGATTATCCTGCCAAAAGCGCAAAGGTAAAAGCCTATGGCTTTTTATCAAAAGAGAAATTCAAGGGGAGCTGCTGATAGACCTGCCTGCACTTTGAACAGCGCTTGCGCTTTTTTGCCTCCCTCTCGCAGATGGCAAGGGCCACAAAGCAATCCCTGTGCGGACACCAGCGGTATTTTTGGGAATCCTTATTTTGCGTCATGCTGACTGCCATGTTTTTCTATCCCGTATAATTCACGCGCCAATATTTGTGCACTGGCAAGGCTAGAGGGGTGAAGGCATAC
>JASEHB010000678.1 GCA_030018745.1 Desulfatibacillaceae bacterium
TAAGTTTTTCTGCTTTGGAAAGATTCCACAAAGAAGCTCCCTTGTAAAGGGATGCTGGCAAAAGAGGGCCTTACAGTTACTGCAAAAGAGCGAAAACCACCGGAAGCAGCAAAAAACCGGCCCGCAAATCCACATTTCATTTAATGCTTTTGCGCCCTTTGTGTGCATTGACTTTGCTCTGATTTTCCTGTAGGGTTTTCTAAATATGCTTTTTAGGCTTGGTTGCCGGTCTTTCCGGTCTCCTTTTTGTCGCGTCCGAATTTAGTGCACCCTGTTGCGGCGAGGTACAGATGGTTGTTGAGCGCAGACGGCATTCCCGGGTGGATTCCATCAACCTGCTAACCTATTCCTGCTACGATGACCAGGATCGACTTGTGGAGCAGGGCATGGGCCGCACCCTTAATGTAAGCAAGTCTGGAATCCTGCTGGAAACAAGCACGATTCTGGATATGGGCAGCCTTGTCTATGTTACCATAGCCTTTGATGAGGACCTTGTGGAGATAAAGGGCCGCGTGGTGCGCCATATTAAAGGCCAGGAGGAAAACCTCTTTGACATGGGCATAGAGTTTTTTGACCTTGATGCCGAGAAAATAGAATACATTGACCGCTATGTGGAGCTTTTTTTGAACGCCACAAGTGATTCCGAATAGCCGTTTTTTCCCTGCCAGTATCTTTTTTGATCAGTCCAAAATTTTTCCCCTGCAAAAACAGGCGTGTTGCCCCTTGCTTGAAAAAAGGCGGGCCGTCCTTATTTTTCCATTATGGCCGGATATTTCTCAATCCGGCCCTTAAAGGAAACTTTTGCATTGCGGGAAAATCTGACCGCAAGAAGGCAGGAAATATCATGGCTGATAAAAACGGAAAGATTCCCAGGCCCGAAGAGGTTGAAAAGGACATCTCCGAATTCTTGAGCAAAAAGTACGGAAGCAGCGTCCAGGTTATAGGCCCTTTTCCCCAGGTGGAGGAAAGCGGCGAGCCTTTGGGTAAAAAGGCCCGCAAGGGGCCTGGCATACAGTTTGACATGAAACCCGAAGAACTGACCGCCTATCTGGACCAGTACATCATAAAGCAGGATGCGGCAAAGGCTGTTCTGGCCACAAAAATCTGCACCCACTACAACCGCATCTCGCGGGCGGAAAGCCAGGGCGATTTTGGCGATTCAATGGTTGGGGCAGTTAAAAACAATGTGCTGCTCATGGGGCCTACCGGGGTTGGCAAAACTTATATGCTAAAGCTCATTGCCAAGCGCCTGGGGGTACCCTTTGTAAAGGGCGATGCCACAAAGTTTTCCGAGACCGGCTATGTGGGGGGCGATGTGGAGGACCTTGTGCGCGATCTTGTGCGCGAGGCGGATGACGATATTGAAAAAGCCCAGTACGGCATCATCTACATTGACGAGATAGACAAAATCGCATCATCGGGCCATGCCTGGGGCGCTGATGTCTCCCGCACCGGCGTGCAGAGGGCGCTTTTAAAGCCAATGGAAGAGACGGATGTGCCCTTGAAGGTGCCCCATGACCCCATCTCCATGATGCAGGAGATGGAGCGCTATCG
>JASEHB010000072.1 GCA_030018745.1 Desulfatibacillaceae bacterium
CCCGGACGCTGGTGGTTGAAGGGGAAAAAGCCTTTTCCCTGGAACCGCCCTGTACGCCTGGTGGTTAAGGGTAGAGAGCGGCGTAGGTTGGGTGGTTCCGCGCGAAGCGCGGGTTCACCCAACAATTCGGATTGCTTTTGGTGGTTTAAAATGCCTTTTGGCCTTCAGGTTGTCATTGGCTGAAGGTGGAAAGGTCCTGGCAGCAAGGCAAAAAGGCTGTCATTCCCGCGTATGCGGGAATCCAGAATAAAACGGGCTGTTTGCCTTCAAGGGCGCGCCGTGCCGGGTGGCGGCAAAGGCCGGGGGAAAAGGAAAAGGCAATGAGAACAGGCTTTGGATATGACGCCCACCGCTTGGTGGAGGGAAGGAAGCTCATCCTTGGCGGGGTGGAGATTCCCTTTGAAAAGGGCCTGTTGGGTCACTCGGATGCGGATGTCATAATCCATGCAGTTTGCGATGCCCTGCTTGGGGCAGCGGGCCTGGGGGACATAGGCATTCATTTTCCTGATACGGACCCTGCCTGGAAGGGCATTGCAAGCTTGAGCCTTTTGGAGCAGGTTAACAAAATGCTCGCCCAGAAGGGCTGGCAGGTGGGCAACCTGGACATTACCCTTGTGGCCCAGGAGCCAAAAATAGCGCCGTACAAAAGTAAAATTGAGCAAAACATTGCAGAAGCTCTTGGTATTGCGGCAGATTGCGTGAATATGAAGGCCACCACCACCGAGCACATGGGCTTTGCAGGCAGAGGAGAGGGCATGGCCGCATATTGCGGGGCGCTCATAACAAAAATTGACGGAGCAGGAAAATGATTCGTCTGTACAACACGCTTTCGCGCCAGAAAGAGGATTTTGAGCCGGTTATACCGGGCCGGGTGCGGATGTA
Source organism: Desulfatibacillaceae bacterium (assembly GCA_030018745.1). Lineage (GTDB taxonomy): Bacteria > Desulfobacterota > Desulfobacteria > Desulfobacterales > Desulfatibacillaceae > JAGVAW01. The sequence goes on from JASEHB010000072.1 coordinate 883, forward strand.
TGTCTGCGGCCCAACGGTTTACGACTCCAGCCACATGGGCCACGCCAGAAGCGCCGTGGTTTTTGATGTGGTTTTCCGCTACTTTGAATATGCGGGTTTTGAAGTGACCTATGTCCGCAATTTTACGGATATTGACGACAAGATAATAAAGCGCGCCAACGAAACAGGCCTTACGGTGAAGGCTGTTGCCAGCCGCTACATAAAGGAGTTCCATCAGGATATGGACGCCCTTTTTGTGCGGCGGGCAACCGTGGAGCCTCTTGCCACGGCCCATATCGGCGAGATGATAGCCGTCATAAAGGCTCTTGTTGAAAAGGGCCATGCCTATGAGGCGGACGGGGATGTTTATTTTGCAGTGGAATCCTTTCCCCAGTACGGCAAGCTATCCGGCAGAAAGCTTGACGACATGGAAGCCGGGGCCAGGGTGGAGGTTAGCGACAAAAAGAAAAACCCCTTTGACTTTGTGCTGTGGAAGGCAGCCAAGCCCGATGAACCCCAGTGGAAAAGCCCCTGGGGGCCTGGGCGGCCCGGCTGGCACATTGAATGCTCTGCAATGGGCAAAAAGCACCTTGGGGAAAGCTTTGACATTCACGGCGGCGGCAAGGATCTTGTCTTTCCCCACCACGAAAACGAAATCGCCCAGAGCGAGGCGGCTTTCGGCGTGCCATTTGCCAGATACTGGATGCACAACGGCTTTGTGAACATTGATTCTGAAAAGATGTCCAAATCCCTGGGCAACTTTCTTACAGTTCGCGACATATTGAAGGAGTACCATCCCGAAGCTGTGCGGCTCTTCCTTCTTTCCAAGCATTACCGCAGCCCCGTGGACTTTACCGCCCAGGCAATGGCAGATGCAGCAGCCGGGCTGGATCGCCTCTACGAAGGCCTGGCGCGCATGGCAGAGCTTTGCGGCGAAGAAGAGCCTTTGTTGCCCTCCAACACCAGCCCCTTTGTGGAGCGCTTCTGCCAGAGCATGGATGACGACTTCAACACCGCAGGGGCAATAGGCGTGATGTTTGAGGCTGTGAGAAGCGCCAACCGCATGATGGATGAGCAAAATCCCCAGCCTGACCAGGTGAAGGCAATTTTAGCCGAAAGTTTAAAAATGGGCCGAATCCTTGGCCTTTTCAACCAGAGCGGGGCCGACTATCTAAAAAAGCGCCAGACCCGTTTGGCCGCAAAATCTGCTGTTGACCCGGCCCAAATTGAAGCCCTGCTTGAAAAACGCACTGCCGCGCGCAATGAAAAGGACTGGGCAAAGGCCGACCAAATCCGCGATGAGCTTGCCCAAATGGGCGTTTCCATAAAGGACGGCCCGGAAGGGACAACCTGGAAGCTGGAGTAGGCGTTTTGTCGGGCTGCGCGCAGTCAGGCTGTGCCAGCCCGACCTACAATTAAGGCCCGGCCTGTAATGTTATCCCATGAATGATTCGCCTTCCCAATTTAAAATCGTAAGCGACTTTTCGCCCAAGGGGGATCAGCCCCAGGCCATCATCGCCCTGACTGAAGGCATTCTTTCCGGCAAGCGCCATCAGGTTCTTCTTGGGGTCACGGGTTCAGGCAAAACCTTCACAATGGCCCATGTCATTGCCAATACGGGCAGGCCCTCGCTTGTTATCGCCCCCAATAAAACCCTGGCAGCCCAGCTTTACAACGAGTTGAAGGGCCTTTTCCCCCACAATGCTGTGGAATACTTTGTCTCCTACTACGATTACTACCAGCCCGAAGCTTACATACCCTCCACAGACACCTACATCCAAAAAGACTCGGCAATGAACGAGATGATAGACAAGCTGCGCCATTCCGCCACGCGCTCTGTTCTCACAAGGCGCGATGTCATTGTGGTGGCCAGCGTGTCGTGCATCTTCGGCCTTGGCTCGCCGGAGGACTACATTGCCATGCGCCTGGAAATGGAGGCAGGCCAACAGCTCTCCCGCGACAGGCTCTTGAAGGACCTGGTTTCCATGCAGTACGAGCGCAATGACATTGACTTTCACCGGGGGGTTTTCCGGGTGAGGGGCGACAGGGTGGAAATCTTCCCGGCTTACGAGGAGGACAAGGCCGTGCGGGTGGAGTTTTTCGGCGACACGGTTGAAGCAATCGCCCACATAGACCCCCTGCGGGGCACGGTTTTACAGAAGCTTTCCAAAGCCATCGTCTATCCGGCCAGCCACTATGTGACCTCGCGAACAACACTTCAGCAGGCAATGGATGCAATCGGCAGGGAGTTAAAGGAGCGCATCAACCATTTTCGGGACAACAACAAGCTCATTGAAGCCCAGCGCATTGAGGAGCGCACCTTCTACGACCTGGAGATGATGCTTGAGCTTGGCTACTGCAATGGCATTGAAAACTATGCCCGGCACATAACGGGCCGCAAGCCCGGAGAGCCGCCCCCCACGCTCATAGACTACTTTCCGGAGGATTTTCTTGTTTTCATTGATGAATCCCATATCGGCGTGCCCCAGATAAGGGGAATGTTCCGGGGAGACCGCTCCCGCAAGGAAACCCTTGTGCAGTTCGGCTTCCGCCTGCCTTCAGCCCTGGACAACCGGCCCCTTACCTTTGAGGAGTTCTATAAAAAGGCAAATCAAATCGTTTTTGTTTCCGCCACCCCTGCCGAGTGGGAGCTTGATGTTAGCAAGGGCGCGGTTGTGGAGCAGATTGTGCGGCCAACGGGCCTGGCAGACCCGGAAATTGAGGTGCGCCCGGCCAATAACCAGGTGGATGACCTGCTTGAGGAAATACGCCTGCGAGAAGAAAGAAACGAGCGGGTTCTTGTAACCACCCTCACAAAAAGAATGGCCGAGGATCTTTGCGAGTATTACGAGGGTTTAGGTGTCAAGGTGCGCTATCTGCATTCGGACATTGACACCCTTGACCGCATGGAAATAATCCGCGAATTGCGCCTGGGCGATTTTGTCGTTCTTGTGGGCATAAACCTTTTAAGGGAGGGCCTGGACATCCCGGAAGTTTCCCTTGTGGCCATATTGGATGCAGACAAGGAGGGCTTTCTGCGCTCTGAAAGAAGCCTTGTTCAGACCTGCGGCCGTGCGGCCCGCAACATCAACGGCAGGGTTATCCTTTATGCAGACACAGTCACCCGCTCCATGGAGAAGGCCATTGCGGAAACCAATCGCCGCAAAAAGCTTCAGGAGCAGTACAACCTTGAGCACAACATAACCCCCCAGAGCATAAAAAAGGACATTTCCCGGATATTTGAATCGGTTTATGAGGCAGATTATGTTACCGTGCCCAAGCCTGTAACACAGAAGGCTGCCTTTGAGAGCAAAGATGAGCTTGCCGGGCTGATTGAAAGCCTGGAAAAAGAGATGCGTGCCGCAGCCAAGGAGCTTGCCTTTGAAAGGGCCGCTCAACTGCGCGATGAAATAAAGCAGCTCAAAAAAGATTTGCTCAACTTTGCCTGATTGGTTCATTCTTATAAAAGCGCCTTGAGACGGGTTTATTTTCGGGCCGGGATAACGGCCAAAAAAGGCGGCGCAAGCCAGGCTGGTTTGGGTGTTTGAAAAAATTAAAAAGGCTGGAGGTCTTAAAAGATATGCGTAAGCTTGTCCTTGTTCCGGTTGTCTGGCTTATCCTGTTTTGCCTGTCAATTCCGTGCTTTGCCGGAGAAGAAACCGGCGAAAACCAGGCTCTGCCGGAGGTTGCCGCAATTCTGGAAGGCATTGAAAAGCGCTATGAGAGCGGCACAGTGTGCTCCCGCTTTGCCCAGCAGTCCCTTCTTGCAGGCATGGGCATGGCAGACGAGGCCAGTGGAAATGTCTGCTTCCAGTATCCGGGCAGAATGCACTGGCACTACACAGAGCCTTACGAGCAGTTTGTCATAAGCGATGGAACCTCTCTGTGGGTTTATCAGCCCGCAGAAGGCCAGGTGCTCACAGGCAAGATGGATGAAGTTCTGGCGGCAGGGGAGGGGGCAAGCTTTTTCACGGATATAAAAGTGCTTTCCAAAGCCTTTGAAATCAGCCATGCAACGGGCCGCAGAGCGCAGGTATGGCGCGACCAGGGCCTATTGGGTCTTATGCTTGTGCCCAAAAAGCCCCGCAGCGACTTTGCAATGCTCTATCTTGCCATTGACCAGGAAAGCTTTTCCATCCGCGAATCCGTGACCATAAACGATGCAGGGGATATTGCCCGCATACAGTTTTTTGATGAGGAGATACTTCCATCAAAAAGCCGGGGGGAAGGAGCCTTCACCTTCAAGCCGCCGGATGGAACTGAAGTTATACAGATTGAAAGGGAACTGGGCCAGTAAGATGCATTTCCTCTGGTAAAGCCTTACAGCAGCTTTGCAAAAGCCCGTTATAAGCCTCCAGGCAGCACCCTGGCCTGCTGGCCCGGCGGTTTCCTGTCTCTGTCCAGCATTTTCAAAAGCTTTTGACGCACCGCACAACAAATGCTTTTCAAAACAGGGCCTTGACAAGAAAGGCTTTTTTATGTAGCGATATTGCTGTATCATGTTTACAATCTGGCAAAAAAAAAGCCTTTCCCAATGCCTGAAAATGGGATAGAATTTTCAAAATTATATTGTTTCAATATGTTAGCTTAACCATGAGAAAATCGGACGGGGGGGTATCCCTGCTTGCAGAGCGCGGGCGCATATCAACAAAGCCTTTCCCTTTAATCCGGGCTTAAAAAAGCGCATAGTATTCTTAAAAAGCGGCTTTGCAAAGGACAAAAGGGAGGCAAAACCTCCCTTGTCAATAATGTTTTGGTCATCCGTAACGGAATAATTTCGATTATCAAACAAGCGGATTTTTCATCATTTCCCATGGAGGTGTACCCATGAAACACATGGCCGTAAAGGCGTCTTGTGTTCTGCTCTTCCTCATCACGACCTTGGGCTTCTGGATCGCCCCTGCTGCTGCTCTTGAAGAGGTGTCCATCGGCCTCAACATTCCGCTTTCCGGCCCTTATCAGGCCCAAGGCCAGGATCTTCAGCGGGGCTATGAACTTGCCGTTGAAACAGTGAACGCCAATGGCGGCGTTCTTGGCATGATGCTAAAGCTTGAAATTCGGGACAGCCAGGCCGTTGGCGAAACAGCCCGGCAGAACACGGTTGACATGATCTGGAGCGAGAACGCGGCCATGATTTCCGGCGGGCTGACAACCGATGAAGCTCTTGCCATGAGCGCAGAGGGCCAGGAGCAGGGCGTGATTTTTATTGCAGGCCTTGCCCATGCAGACGCTGTGACCGGCCACACGGTAAGCAGGGCGGGTTTCACAAGGCAGTCCGCCAGCCGCCACGCATTCCGCTGGAACCTCAATGCGTGGATGAGCGCCCATGCCCTGGCAGCTCACCTTCTGGATGAAAAGGGCCGCAGCACCAACTATTACTACATCTCCGAGGACAACTCGTGGGGCTTGAGCCTTGAGGACTCCATGCGCCGCTATCTGGAATTGAGAGGCGCAGACACCCTTGGCGCGGAATTTGTTTCCGATGATCCGGCAAAGTTTAACGCCCAGCTTACCCATGCCCTTCAAAACGCCAGAAAGGCAAAGGCCGATGTGCTTGTGTTGAACCTCTACGGCCCCAATCTTGTTGCCGGCCTTAAGCAGGCCCACGACATGGGCCTTACCAAGCGCACCGTGGCTACCCCCCTGCTGGATGTGATTGCGGCCCGCGAGCTGGACACCAAGGTTCTTGCCAACATCGTAACCACCACAAGCTGGTACTGGAAGCTTGCAGAACGGTTCCCCGGCTCCAGAACCTTTGTGGACGCCTTCAACCGCAAATACGGCAACCCGCCGGGCCTTGCCGCGGCGGCAGCCTGGGTGGCGGTTATGCAGTGGGCTGATGCTGTAACCAGGGCGGGAGATGTGTTTGCAGACGACAAGATAATTCTCGCCCTTGAAGGCAGCTCCTTTACCCTTCTCAAAGATGCGGAGCAATGGCGGGACTGGGATCATCAGGCTGTCAGCTCCGTCTTCGTTTTAAAAGGCAAGCAGCCCAAGAAAATGACCGGGCCTTTTGATCTTTTTGAAATTGCGGCAGAGATGCCCGGCAGCCTTGTCATGCGCAACCGGGAGCAGAATCCTGTGAGCCTGGAGCCTTTGGTCATCGAAGAATAAGCAAAAGCCGCGGGCTGTTTGCGCGCGCAAAATGCTTGGGAGGTTACAATAAATGGATGCATTGTCGGGCGATTTCTCTAGAATGGTTTTCAAGCGGATAATCACCGGCGGCCTTGGCGAGTACTCTCTGGACGGCCAGATGTTAAGCATCCTGGTGGAGATTGACGGCAGCAAGCCTGTAGGCCAGATAGCCGAAAATACCGGGCTGCCACTGGATGCGCTCCGCCGCGTCATCTCCAAGCTGCTCCAGCTCAAAGTAATCGAGCCTGTGCAGCGGAAAGTCGCTGTTCTTGATTCTGCTTTTCTCGATGTGCTTGACAGGGAGCTGGCTCTTGCCATCGGCCCCATTGCAGAGGTTGTCATCGAAGATGCGATAGCAGACCTGGGCCAGGAAATGGATTCCTTTCCGACCGAGCAGGCAGCAGAGCTTATTGACTACATCTCCCAGGAAATCCAGCGGGAGGACCGCAAAACCGCCTTCCGCCAGAACATGCTTCAGGAGATGAAGCAGCGCGGCTACACTTAAGGCGCTCCTCCAACGGAAACAATTGGAAAGATAATTTTTTAAGCATAAAACACTTCAACAAGGGGTGGGCACATGGCTGACAAGAAACAGATTTCTTGCGAAAGTTGCGGAAAAACCCACGAAATGGACTCGGCGGATCTTTTGGGTAAAAAGGCGGTTCCCTGCCCGGAATGCCAGAAGGATATTATCCTGGCGGACAGCCCCGGCAGCGGTCAGGCTCTTGAACCGCCCTCACGGGATGCCGCCGGTGAAAGGCCCGCACGCAGGGCCAGGCCCCAGGCTGTTGAAACTGAAGGGCAGAAAAGGCTTTTAGGCCTCCGGGGCAAGATGGCCATCCTCTTTCTGCTCATCCCCATCCTGCTCATGATAGTGGCCGGAGGCTTCTACCTCTGGCAGCTTGGCAGAATGGTCAGCGTTTTTTCTGATTCAAGCTCTGAAATTGTCAACCGCCTTACCGGCGATCTTAACTCTCAATACTCCCGGCAGGTGGCCCTTCAGGTGAAACAGCACCTGGATGACAACCCCTTTTTGCGGAGAGACAACTTCAACACCAACCACGATTTCAAGCTTCTGGCCGTGCAGAAGGTTGGCATGACAGGTTACACCGCCATTTACAGCGCGCCGGAATTCGATGACTCCTGGCGCATCTGGGCGCATGTTGACCCGGAGGTCATAGGCGTTGATATGCGCGACTTGAAAAGCAAATACGGCGCTGGCTTCGATGACTTCTGGAGCATTGTAACAGGCGTGGCGGACGGCTCATCATCATCGGGCACATACGCATGGACAGACAAGGACGGTGTGGAGCACTCCAACTATGTTGTGGCCACGCCTGTGGAAGACACCTCCTATGTTGTAATGGCCGTTACCCCCACAGCCGAGTTCCTGCGCGATGTCAAGCGCCTTGAAACAAGGACGGGCAAAGTCGCCAGCCGCACGCGCCTTATCATCGGCCTCATCCTTGGCATCACCATCCTTCTCATCGGCGCCATCGTGGCTTTCTACGGCGCACAGATAACCGGCAAGCTGCGCTCCTTGACCGAAGCTGCCGACAGAATCAGCACCGGCGAAATGGATGCAGAGATTGATGTGAAGTCTGATGATGAAATCGGGGATCTTGCAGCAGCAATCGGAAGAATGCAGGACAGTATCAGAATCTCGATAGAGCGGTTGCGCCGCCGCAGAAATAAGTAGGGTGCCCCCAGGAAAACGATAGCTGCGTTATGCGGGGCATCGCCGGGTCTCGATGTACCAG